>NZ_JBFEFH010000034.1:0-63425 GCF_040717455.1 Tautonia sp. JC769 | reverse complement strand
GGGGCCGGAGCCGTCTCGGGAGGAGAGGGGCACGCCGAGCAGGTCGAGGGCGAGGCTCCAGGTGTCGGGGTGCCAGCCGTCGAGGCGCCGGAGGGAGTCGAAAACCTCGTCCCAGCGCTCCAGGAGCCAGAGGACGCCGTGTTTCGATTGCAGGAGGGTCGGCTGGACGAGTTCGGGGCGTTTGGAGAGGGAGGCGGCGCGCTGGGCGATGAGGGCGGCCTGGTCGTCGTCCCAGGATTCGGAGGCGCGGGCGGCGCGTTCGGATCGGGCGGCGCAGATGCGGGCCTCGCAGACGTCGAGGCGGACGGATTCGGCCACCAGGCGGTCGAAGAGCCAGGTCTGGGCGGGGCCCTCGGGGCGGTAGTCGGGGAGCCAGGCGGCTTTGCGGTCGGCGATCGCCTCGGCCATGTCGGCGGGCAGGTGGGCGCCGAGGGTCGAGAGGCCGTGCGTCTGGGCGTTGCGGCTCGATCGGCGTTTGCCTTCGGTGGATTTCGGCCCGGTGGAGCGGAGGGCGTTCAGGCGGTTGGCGAGCGTCTGCTTCAGGGTTGTGGCGGCCATGAGGGTGCGCGTCCTGGGTGTTCACGAGGTGCGAGGGTGTCGGCTCCCGGGCGGACGGGGAGGGAGCAGAGGTAAAGACCTCTCTCTGAAACAATCAGGAAAAGGGGGAGGCTTAATTGCGTTTCTTTTGGGAAAGGGGAAATTTTGGGCCTCGGATGGGGAGGGAGAGAGAGGAGGGAAGGTGGAGGGAATAGGGAGAGGAGGGTAGGAGGAGAAAGAAGGGGAGGGATGGCCAGAACGGGGTGAGACCGAATTGCCTGGATCAATGGCCATGGGTGCCGTCCCTCGGGCGGTGAGGGGCCGATTCCGAACCCATTTCGGGGATGAGGCTTGCGACACGGGATCGGGGACGGACCCGTGTCGTCCGAAGGGGACCGATCCGGGCGATCCGGGATGGAGGGGGCGGGCCGAGCAGCGAGGGAGACGGGGCGAGGACGGGGGCGTTCGAGGAATTTCGGCGAGAATCGGGTTGCATGAAGGAAAATTCATTGGCGCAACAAATCATGATTGATAGCATTCATGCTAGCCGGCGAGTTGCTGGCGAGGACGAGGGATCTGATCACGGGAGGCTTCTCAGATGGACCGAATCGAACGCCGCCGGGGATTCACCCTGATCGAGTTGCTGGTGGTCATCGCGATCATCGGCGTGTTGGTGGGCCTGTTGCTGCCGGCGCTCAGCGCGTCTCGGGCGGCGAGCAGGCGGACGCAGTGCATGAACAACATCAGGCAGGTCGGCTTCGGCCTGATCGAGTATGTGAATGTCCACAAGACGTTCCCGAACGCGGTGACCTATCGCGAGCAGGCGGGGTCGTCGCAATTCGACGCGGCCGACCCGAGGTCGTCGAGCTGGTACCGGACGTACCAGGGGTACTTCGACGGCTCGGGGGGGTTGCATAGCTGGGTCGTGGACATCTTGCCGTACATCGATCAGCAGGCGTTGTTCGACGACTACGACCCGAGCAAGGACTACCTGGCCGCGGCGCCGACCGAGGCGTCGGCGGCGAGCAACCTGTACGTCAGCTCGACGAACATCAGCCTGTTGACGTGCCCGGACGACGACACGATCGAGCCGAAGCGGGGGAACCTGTCGTACGTGGCGAACATGGGGTTCAGCCTCTGGCACGCGTCGAGCGGCGACACGCACGCGGCGGTCGGCTGGGGGGGCTCGGTCCCCGAGACGCTGGGCCGGGAGGGCCGGCCGTCGTGGAGCCGGCCGATGGACTGGGGCATGCAGAACACCAAGCGGACGGGCCTGATGTTCGTCGGCAGCGAGACGGGCCGGATGCCGTGGGACCAGTCGCATACGATGGCCACGCTGGCCGACGGCGCGAGCTTCACGGCCCTGCTGTCGGAGAACATCCGGGCGGGGGCCTCCGGGGGGAACGACCTGACCAACGGCGTGGCGACGAACTGGGCGGTGCCGCACCCGAACTTCGTCGGCTTCATCGGGTCGGACGACGTCTGCGGCGGGACGGGGTCGCCGAACCTCCGGGCCCCCGGCGCCGGGACGTGCACCCAGGAATTCGCGCTCCAGCCGGTCGGCGGCGGGCAGGACGGCATCGCCTGGGCCGACGCCAACGCCAAGGGCTCGGGCGAGTCGATCAACTCGGGCCGCCGCCGCTTCGACGAGGGGGAATCCCCGTTCCCGAACAGCCACCACTCGGGCGGCGTCCATGTGACGATGGCCGACGGCTCGACCCGGTTCATCCGGGAGACGATCGACGGGATCGTCTGGTCGAAGCTCATCACCCCGGCGGGCAGCCGCCTGGAGCCGAGGTATCGGCAGCTCCCGCTGAATGAGTCGAGCGTCGATTGAGGGCGGCGCAGCGACGTCGACGGGGAATCGCCCGCGGGGGGGGCTTCGCGGGCGTGCTCACGGCCCCTCGGGGTTCGTCGGGAGGGGCTGCATGCGCAAGCGCTTCTCGATGACGCCACCCCAGTAGCCGGCGACGGCGCCGAAGACGATGGCGAGGCCCAGGGGCTGATGCAGGGAGGAGAGCAGGAGTCCCGCGGAGAAGGCGACGTAGGCCAGGCAGCCGTTGACCAGGTTCAGGTTCGGGGCGGCGCAACGGGCTCCCAGCCAGACGAAGGGCAAGGCGGCCAGGGACCAGGGCGAGACGTCGAAGGCTACGCCAATCACGACGACGGAGAGCACGACCGGGGCGATCACCGCCGGGGGGATGAAATACCAGCAGCCGGGCTCGGGACTGGGCATGGGACCTCCGGAGTGGCCCAGGCGTGGGGCGGGGCTGAAGCGGGCGCGAAGGGCTACTCAGGACTGGCCGGCGCGACGGCCAGGAGTTTCGGTTCGTCCGAAGGCTGGACCTGGACGACGACGAACCGGGCGGCGGGATAAAGGTAGTCCTCGCCGGAATCGTCGATGACGCGGAGGAATCCCTCCGAACCGGCCTCGTTGTCGGGAAGCACCCGATAGAGCATCCCGACCGAGAGGTCGTCGCATCCCGCCTGGTCGACGCAGACGGCGAAGAGGGATCTGGAGTCGTGCGTGGTCATCGGATCAGTCCAGAAAACGCTTGATCTTGAGTTTGCGTCGGCCGATGCCGTGCGCCTCGTACCAGTGGACCTCGGCATGACGGGCAGACACACCAGAGAACCAGATAAATCAAAATTCACAAATCTCTCCAATTAGGAAATACGCTCCCCACGTAGTGATTCCCAGTTACCGTCCCAATAAATACGAATTTTGACAACACTAGGATTAGCATCCTCTGCAGAAACCTGGATAGTCAGAACATACACACCCGGAATCTGCAAAGCAAAACTTGGATACACGCAAACTTTTAAATAATCTTGCTGTTCTATCGCACCAATTATGTTTACCCAGTGTGCCACACCGGGCAATAGGTCTCTGGACAGGAAACTCTCGGGTTTATCATGCATCCAGTCCAATGGCCTCACATCGTGAGGCAACAGGTTGTAATTTTCTCCAGAATTCACATGTTCAACACCTATCAAGTATGAGCGGCAATTTTTCGCGACTTTCCGCCCCGGTTTGTTCTGTACTCGAACTCGCAACCACCGAGAACCAAGATGGGGATCTAGCCCTACTGTGTTGCCCTGCGATTTAACGTCTTCCTCGTTATTGAAGCTTATTAGCAGTTTCGGCCGCTTCCAATAATCCTGCCAAACTGCGTAAACAAGCACGGCCAATGTGATGAATCCCGCAAACCACTGCCCAATCGCACCGATCATTGACCAGTCCATCGAGAAATCTCCGAGTAATAGTCTGGTCCCGTTTATATCTTGGTGTTCGTCCAAAGGAGGTGAACATTTGCCTCAAGCACTCCGAAAAGGTCGCTTTCAAAAAAAAATTTCAGCCCTTGTTTGATTGAAGGGTGCCGATGAAGGCGTTGACGTCGGAGAGGCCGAGTTCGGAGAGGCGGGAGGGGAGGTCGTCGAGGAGGCGGTCGGAGAGGGTGGGGTCGGCGAAGGTGGCGGTGCCGACCTGGACGGCGGAGGCGCCGGCGACGAGGAAGTCGAGGGCGTCGTCGGCGGAGCAGATGCCGCCGATGCCGATGATGGGGAGATCGGGCAGGGCGCGGTGGACCTGCCAGACCATGCGCAGCGCGATCGGCTTGATGGCCGGGCCGCTGAGGCCGCCGATGTCGTTGGCGAGGATCGGGCGGCGGCTTCGCCAGTTGACGACGAGGCCGACGACGGTGTTGATGAGGCTGACGGCGTCGGCCCCGTTCTCGAAGGCGGCGCGGGCAACGGTGACGATGTTGGTGACGTTCGGGGTGAGCTTGGCGATGATCGGGTAGGGGCAGGCGGCCCGGCATCGGGCCACGACCCGGCCGACGGCGGCGGGGTCGACGCCGAGGTCGAGCCCGTGGCTGACGTTCGGGCAGGAAAGGTTCAGCTCGACGGCGGCGAGACCGGGTTCTTCACCCAGGTCGGCGGCCATCTGCACGAACTGGTCCTCGTCCTCGCCGGCGATGTTGGCGATGACGGCGGTGCCGACGGTGCGGAGGTAGGGGAGGTGGTGGGCGCGGAAGTGGTCGATGCCGTCGTTGTCGAGGCCGATGGCGTTGAGCAGGCCCGAGGCGGTCTCGACCGTGCGGGGGGTGGGGTTGCCGGCCCTCGGTTTGGCGGTGACGGTCTTCGGGATGACGCCGCCGAGCCGGTCGAGCCGGACGAAGGCGGCCATCTCTCGGACGTAGCCGAACGTCCCGGACGCGACCAGGACCGGGTTGGACAGTTCCAGACGACCCAGGCGAACCGCCATCGACACCACGGGTTGTTCCTCGATTGTGGGGCGTGCGTTGTGCTTCGTCCGGTCGGCGTGCTCGATTGCCGAAGGGACCGGATAAGACTAGGGTAACATTGCGCCCCGCTCGCCGGAGCGCCGGAACCGAGGAGCGGGGGAGGTTGCGACGGGGGTTGGGGGTGATTCTCAGGCCGGTCACGCGGATGGAGTCTCCTCGAAACCCGAGCGATCGCCCCTCATCTCATCTCATCGCGATGCAATCGGACCGCCCCGGACGTCCCTGGACTGCTCACCGATTCGGACAGGACCACGCCGCCATGCCCTTGCCGCTCGAAGATTACGCCCTGATCGGTGACTGCCAGACGGCCGCCCTGGTGGGGCGGGACGGGTCGATCGACTGGCTCTGCTTCCCGCGGTTCGACTCGGGGGCGGTGTTCGCCGCCTTGCTCGGCAACGAGGAGCACGGGCACTGGAAGATCGCCCCCGAGGGGCCGATCCGGGCGGTGAGGCGGCAGTATCGGCCGGGGACCTTGGTGCTGGAGACGGAGTTCGACACCGACACCGGGACGGTCCGGATCACCGACTGCATGCCCCCGCGCGATCAGTTGCCCGACGTGCTGCGGCTGGTCGAGTGTCGCCGGGGGTCGGTCCGGATGCGGATGGACCTGGTGATCCGGTTCGATTACGGCTCGATCATCCCCTGGGTGCAGCGCACGCCGAGGGGGATCTCGGCCGTGGCCGGGCCGGACATGCTCCGCCTGCGGACCGACGTGCCGGTGCACGGCGAGGATTTCCACACGGTCGCCTCGTTCGGGCTGTCGGCCGGGGAGTCGGCGAGCTTCGACCTGACGTGGTACCCGTCGCACGAGAAGGAGCCGAAGGAGGTCGACCACTCCAACGCCATCCACGAGACCGAACGCTGGTGGCGCGAGTGGTCGGATCGGTCGTCGTACGGCGAGGGGTCGATCGACGACACGATCGACCAGCCGCACTGGGCCGAGGCGGTGAAGCGGTCGCTGATCACGCTCAAGGCGCTGACGTATGAGCCGACGGGGGGGATCGTGGCCGCGCCGACGACGAGCCTGCCGGAGCGGATCGGCGGGGTGCGGAACTGGGATTATCGCTACTGCTGGCTCCGCGACGCGACGTTCACGCTCTTCGCCATGATGAACGCCGGCTACCACGAGGAGGCGAGGGCCTGGCGCGAGTGGCTGCTCCGCGCCGTGGCGGGGAAGCCGTCGCAGATGCAGATCATGTACGGCCTGAGCGGCGAGCATCGGCTGACCGAGCTGCAACTACCGTGGCTGCCCGGGTATGAGAACTCCAGCCCGGTGCGGATCGGCAACGCGGCGTTCGGCCAGTTCCAGCTCGACGTGCCGGGGGAGGTGATGGACGCCCTGCACCAGTGCCGCAAGATCGGGCTGGAGCCGATCGCCGCGTCCTGGAACTTCCAGAAGGAGCTGATGAATTACCTCGAGACCGCCTGGGACCAGCCGGACGAGGGGATCTGGGAGGTGCGGGGGCCGCGGCGGCACTTCACGCATTCGAAGGTGATGGCGTGGGTGGCCTGCGACCGCGCCGTGAAGGGGGTCGAGCAGTTCGACCGCGACGGGCCGGTGGATCGCTGGCGGAGCCTCCGCGACCAGATCCGGCGGGAGATCTTCGACCGGGCGTTCGACCCGGAGGTCGGCGCGTTCATGCAGTCGTACGGGTCGAAATTCCTGGATGCGAGCGTCTTGATGATGCCGCTGGTCGGTTTCCTGGAGGCCGACGACCCGCGGATGGTGGGCACGGTCAGGGCGATCGAGGAGCGATTGAAGCACGACGGGTTCGTCGATCGGTACGAGACGGACCCGTCGGTCGACGGCCTGCCGCCGGGCGAGGGGTCGTTCCTGCTCTGCTCGTTCTGGATGGTGGACAACTACACCTTGATGGGACGGCGCGACGACGCGAAGGAGATGTTCGAGCGCCTGCTGGCGATCCGGAGCGACCTGGGCCTGCTTTCCGAGGCGTATGACATCGAGAACCGCCGCCTCGTGGGCAACTTCCCGCAGGCGTTCAGCCACATCGGCCTGATCAACACGGCGTATAACCTGAGCATCACCGCCGCCCACCCGGCCGAGCAGCGGCAGCAGAGTTGACAGGTGAGGCCGATCGACCGGATCGCCCCGGCCGGCAAGGGAGACATGGCCCCGGATGGCGCGAAGCCAGGCCTCGTTTCCTGACGAACCACGCTCACTCCGGATCGAGGCCGAGCATGTTCTCATCGACGCCGAGGCGGGAGGCGGACAGCTCAGCTATCGGGGCCGACCGGCATCGGGAGAGCACCGGCTCGCCTCGCCGAATCACATCGCGATCGACCTTCCCGCCGACGATTCGTTTACCGTCGACACCGCGACCGGCGATCCGGTCGAGATTGCCTTGCCTGGCGTCTCGGCGCAAACGGGCCTGGCCGATCCCGGGCGTTCGGCGACCGTCGTGGGAGACTCCCCAAGCTACACCCTCCGGCT
The DNA here is from genome assembly GCF_040717455.1 of Tautonia sp. JC769. NCBI lineage: Bacteria > Pseudomonadati > Planctomycetota > Planctomycetia > Isosphaerales > Isosphaeraceae > Tautonia > Tautonia sp. JC769. Next base: position 56,129 of record NZ_JBFEFH010000034.1, on the reverse strand, counting down.
CGACGGCCCGGCAAGCATCGGCCCGCTTGCGCCGACCACGCCCGGCACCAGGAGGGCGAACGCAGATGGCCATTGATCTTTGAATGCCACGGCAGGCGTTCTTCCTGGAGTACGAGCGGCGAGGGGCCGCAGCGCGGTCCCCAGCCGCCCCAGGGTTACGCCTTCTGGGCAATCAGGGATCAATCCTGCTGGAGGGCCGTCTCCGTCTCGGCGGGCTGCTCTTCCAGGAGGGCCTTGACGACGTCCTCGATGCGGCTGGGCATCAGGCCGATGGCGCGGACGATGCCCTTGCGGTCGACGACGGCATAGGTGGGGTAGAAGGCGACGTTCCAGGCCTCGGCGGTCTGCTGGTCGGGGTCGCGGGCGACGGGGTACTGGATGTCGCGCTGCTCGACGACCTGCTCCAGCTTCTCCTGGCCTCGGGAGGTGCAGACGCCGAGGACGAGGACCCCCTGGTCGGCGTAGCGCTCGGCCAGGTCGTTGTTCTTGGGGATGGCGGCGAGGCAGGGGCCGCACCAGGTGGCCCAGAGGTCGACGATGAGGATCTTGCCCTCGAGGTCGCCGGCGGAGAGGTCGGCGTTGATCCAGTCGCCGATGGAGAACTCGGGCCGGGGCTGGCCGGTCATCTCGTCGTGGGCGGCCTTGAGTTCGGGCTTGTTGACGTTGAAGAAGTAGTCATCCGGGAATTCGCGCTGGGCGCTGGCGGTCGGGGCCATGGCCAGGGCCAGGCAGGTGCCCAGGGCCGCCGCCGTCGCGAGACTCCGAGACCAGGACCGATCGGGTTGTGTCGTCATGTTCGCGTGCTCCATCGACGGGCCAGGGGAACGGCCCGGCGCCCGAAGGGACGGTCCCAAGGGGGGGCGTCCGGGTCCGCATCTGATCATACCTTTGGCCGTTGAGATCCGCCAAGGGTTCATGCATAAATTCCGGAGCGGCCGGGCACATGCTCATTCATCGTGCGGCACGAGCGGCGGGCCGAGCAGGCGGGGGACGACCGGGCGGGGGTCGGCCGGGGCCGGCGGGGGGTCGGCGGCGAGGAGGCGGGCGAGCGCGGCGAGCGCGGCGAGGTCGAGGCCGAGGAGGCGAGGGAGGCCGAGGGCGACGACGCCTTCGAGGTGCTCGGCGGCGCGGAGGGCGAGGGTGGAGACGCCCCGGGGCTGGCCCTGGCGGACCTTCACGCCGGCGGCGGCGAGCTTGATGAGGGCCTTGAGGACGTCGGCCGTCGGGCCTCGGCGGCCGTGGGCGTGCCAGAGGGATTCCCAGGCTTCGTGGGCCTCCCAGTAATAGCCGGCGTTGTAGAGCCGGACCCCGCGCAGGTAGGCGGGCGAGCGGTGCCAGGCGTCGGCCTCGATCGGCTCGGCCGGGTCGCGGGGGGCGTCGGCCAGGTGCCCGCCGGGCCCGCTGATCGGGTGCGGCCAGGGGCCTCCGGGGACGTAGGTGTAGGGGGGGAACGGGTCGTCGGGATGCATCGGCGAGGGCCGGTGTCGTCGTCGGGGGGGGGGCTGCCCGAGGCCCGGCCGCGAACCGGATCGGGCCGGGGCGTGGGGCGGGCCGGGGCGGCGGCCGCCGGATCGGGCCGCCCCGACCGATGCCCTATTCGACCAGCTTGACCGAGGCGTTGCCAGGGGAATCGTCGCCGCCGACGCCGACGAAGGCGTTGTTGGAGATTTCCATGCTCTTGGCGATGAATCGCGTGCCGAATTGATTGAACTGGGCGCCGCCGGCGAAGCTGACGCGGGCCCCGGCGGCGTAGATGGTGCCGGAGATGGTGGTGGTCGAGCCGTTGGCGATGGAGATGTCCTGGGTCGAGTTGCGATCCTGGTAGAGGGTGATCCCCTCGAACGGGCCGCTGGTGGGGGGCGTCAGGTCGATCTGTCCGCCCCCCTGGAAGCTGAACCGGCCGCCGTTCGGGTCGACGTAGATCATGACCTCGTGGCCGGTGATGCGGACGCCGTTGGCCACGGTGAAGCCGCCGTTGCGCATGTAATAGGTCCCCGGTTCCATGGTGATCCGCATGCCGCCGCCGAGCGTGACGCCCCCCTGGTAGACGCCGGGGTGCATGGTCCGCGTGCCCCACTGGGGGAAGGGCAGGCCGTTGTAGACGTGGCCCGCCTGGGGGGGGACCGGGAGGTTGGCGAGCGGGTCGGCGACGGGGGGGGAGCCGGTCTTGACCTGGCCGGAGAAGTAGCCGCCGCTGCTGGTCGCGTAGTTGCCGGCGACCTTGATCACCGGGACGCCCGGCTTGCCCGCCGTGGCGGCCCGGGTGTGGCCGGTATTCGAGGCGGTGACGGCGGTCGGGTGGATGGAGTTGACCTGGATCCCGGCGTCGGTGACGATCTTCCCCTGGCCCATGAGGGCCAGCGCCCCCGACCGGTTCGGGTCGAGCAGGATCAGGGAGGCCGAGGACTCCGGGCCTCCCCGGGCCACGGCCCGGGCCGAGACGGTCAGGGCGTCGGCCCCCCAGATCGCGCTGAAGTACCGGGGGGACCGGGAGGTGAGGATCACTTCGAGGTGCGAGTCGTCGCCGGCGAAGCGTCCGGAGGCCGGCGGGGCGTTGAGGGTCAGGGTGTTGCCGTCCCCCTCGGGGAAGCCGTTGGCCGCGGCGTAGGAGAGTGCGGCCGACCGGGCGGCCGAGAGGTCGCCCCCCTCGTCCTGGAAGGCGAGCGAGGCGGCCAGCGCCGCCGAGTCGGCCGCGGCCTGCGCGTGCCTCCGCTCGATCAGCAGGAGCCCGCCGTCGAGCACGAGGGCCAGGATGCCGAGCAAGACGATCATCGAGAACGCGACCAGGACCGCCACGGTCCCTCTGCGGGCGGAGGACGCCCGATCCCGGAGGCGCCGGGTGCGCATGAGTCCCTCCCAACGGGAACGTCGATTCAGTACGTGATTGGCGCCACCGCTCGGCGTTCGACCACGATGGGCGGGAAGAACGCCTCGGGGACCCATCGGTAGCGCAGGACGAGGATCGCGGAGCCATCGGTCATGGTCAGGGAGCAGGTCAGCTCGTCCGGGTCGAGGCCGACGACCCGGGGGAGGATGACCCGATCGAGCACGTCGGCGGAGGTCGGGGCGGCCTCGTCGTGCTCCTGCTGGGAGGTCGGGCCGTGCACGGCCGCCCAGCGGGCCCCCTCGCGGGCGAGGGCCTCGAGCTGCTGGAGGCGGAAGACCCCGAGCCCCATGACGAGCGTGCCGATGATCAAGAGCAGGACGATCGGGCAGACCACGGCCATCTCGACGACCGTCCCCCCCCGTCGCCGGCCGGCCCGGCGCGGCCGGGACCCGCGGGGCGGGGGCCCGGGGCGTCGGGGGGGCGCCGCGGGGGGGCGGAGGCCGGGCGAGGGCTCCGGGGCTCGCATGGGGGGCCAGCCTCCATCAGTTCGGCGCCATCGGCATCCGGACGGTCCGGCGCAAGGGGACCGACTCGGGGATGCCGGGGAACGCGGCCAGGGTCCGGAAGGTGTGCGAGACGGTCACCTCGACGAAGGGCCGGCCCAGGGGGTCGGTGCCGGTCGTCGAGGTGACGACCGGCGGGGGATCGAGCCCGACGGCACCGGCCAGGGCCGCCTCCTGCACGCTGGCGAAGGGGGACGGGGCCGCGATGTCGGGGCTGGAGGCGAACAGGGCGCCGTGCCGGGCACAGTCGGCGACGGTCATCGCGACCGGCACCACGCGCGCATAATCGGCCGCGAGCAGGGCGATGAAGCAGAGCATCGGGAGCAGCAACGCCAGCTCGACGGCCGCCGCCCCCTTCCTGCGGCCGCCTCGGGCAGGAACGCAACCGTTGCGGACGTCCATGGGGTCGTGTCGCCTTCTCGAATCGAGCGGGGAGGTGATTTTCCAAGGAATCTCGACACCGAGAACCTTAGTGCGCCCGCCGGCCGTGTCAACGAAGGCGTTCGGGGTGTTGCCCGTGGGCCACACGCGGGGAAGTGCGCGGGGCGGTCGGCCGCGATTGCCCGAGACGAGACGGGAGGGGAGGGGAGGGGAGATTTTCCTGGAGCGATCGGCGACCGGGCGGTAGTGTACGATGTCTAAGACACCTCCAAGACGGCCGGGCCGGGATCGACGTCGGGCGGCAAGGGGCGGGATGCCACGCGGGCCCGAGGCCGCGACCGGACGGATCGGTTCCAAGGGGCCCCTCACCGGGGACGCAACGCTCGTGATGCAACGCCGAACCTTCCTGGGCGCAGTGGCGGGCGGGGCCTCGGCCGTCGCCTTCACGTTCACCCCGATCACGCGGCGATTGAGGGCCGGGGCGCGGGCGGGCGAGACGCCAGTACGGCTCGACCCGGCGGGGGAGGGGGAGGACGTCTTCGACCGGGTCCGGGCGCTGGCCGGGGGGTTCGATCGGCGGGTGTATGCGAGGATCCTGGGCGCGGCCAATGCGTTCAAGGAGGGGGATGAGATCGTCGGCGTGGCCGCGGCGGATGAGGATGCGCGGGTCCGGGCGCGGGAGCTGTTGAGTCACACGAGGATTGGGGAGATCGATGCGCACCCGCTGATCGAGGACAGCCTGTCGGGGCTGTTGCGAGGATCGCGGGACGATCGGGCGGCGCAGCGGGCGAGCGGGATGACGGTCGGGGTGTTGAAGCGGTTCCTGCTCGACCGGGATGAAGGGGCGATCAAGGGGATCATGCCGGGGCTGTCGAGCGAGGTGATCGGCTGCGTCGTGAAGCTGATGAGCGACGAGGAGCTGATCGCCGTCGGCGCGAAGGTGTTCAACCCGTTGCCGGGGAGCAAGGTGGGGGCGAGGGGGTACCTGGGGGCGAGAATTCAGCCGAACTCGCCGACGGATGACGTGAATGACATTCGATGGCAGGTGTTCTCGGGCTGGTCGTTCGCGGTGGGGGACGTCCTGCTCGGGAACAATCCGGTGTCGAGCACGCCGGAATCGGTCGGGGCGATCGAGGAGACGCTGAAGGAGGTGATCGAAACGTTCGGGCTTGAGGAGGTGCTGCCGCATTGCGTCCTCTCGCATATTGATGTGCAGGCGGAGGTGGAGGCGGCGCGGCCGGGCAGCACGGCCCTCTGGTTCCAGAGCATCGCCGGGAGCGACGCGGCGAACCGGACGTTCGACCTGAGCACCGAGAAGATGCTGGGGTATGCCGACGCCCGATCGGGGCCGTTCGGCCTCTATTTCGAGACGGGGCAAGGCGCGGACTTCACCAACGGCCACGCGCAGGGCGTGGACATGGTGGTGCACGAGGCGCGCAAGTATGGCTTTGCCCGGGCCCTGAGCCAGCGTGTCGCCCAGGCCCGAGTAAAGGCGGGGGCCGAGCCGGACGCCTGGCTGATCGTCAATGACGTGGCCGGGTTCATCGGGCCGGAGGTCTTCCGGACGAAGGAGCAGCTCGTGCGCTGCTGCCTGGAAGACATCGTGATGGGGAAGCTGCACGGCTTGTGCATCGGGCTGGATGTCTGCTCAACCCTGCACATGAGCGTTTCGCTTGAGGATCTGGACTGGTGCCTCGACCGGGTGACCCCGGCCTGCCCGGCGTACCTGATGGGATTGCCGACGAAGATCGACCCGATGCTCGGCTACCTGACGACCGGGTTCCAGGATCACGTGCGGTTGCGGGAGACGTTCGGGACGCGCGTCGAGGATCGCATGTGGGCGTTCTTCCAGGCGATCGGGGTCATCGACGCCGACGGCCGGCCGACGGAGCATTTCGGCGACCCGCTCTGGGTGTACTTGCAGTATTGCCGACGCAAGGGGGACGCGCGGAGCGACGCCGAGATCCTCTCCGACGGGGCCGCCCAGATGGACGCCGTCCGCGGGCACGGCGTCTTCCTGCCCCGGGGGCACGGCGATCGGCCGTTCGACCTGGAGCCGGGGCTCGGCGAGGCGATCGCCCGGATCTACGACGACGCGAAGGAGAGCATCTGGGCCGAGCTGCCGCCGGCGTTCGTCGCCGGGGTACCGAGTGCAGTGCCGGTGGCGACCCGATCGGCGCATCGCGAGGACTACATCCTCCACCCCGAATCGGGCGAGCGGCTGTCCGACGCGGGCCTGGAGACGATCCGTCGGCTCCGGCAGGAGCACGACGGGCGGTTTGATGTTCAGATCGTCATTTCCGACGGTCTGAATGCCCTGGCGATCACCGAGGAGGGGCACCTGGCGCCGTTCCTCGATCGCCTCCGCGCCCAGCTTACGCGCGACGGGTTCCGGGCCGCCCCCGAGCACATCGTCGTCACCTCCGGCCGGGTCCGCGCGGGCTATCGGATCGGCGAGACGCTGTTCGGCGGCCTCGACGGGCCTCGGGCGGTCCTGCACCTGATCGGCGAGCGGCCGGGCACCGGGCACCGGACGTTCTCGGTCTATCTCACCTCGGCCGACGGCGCGGTGTGGGGTCGGGAGGACGCGGTCGATCACAACATCACCAAGGTCGTCTCCGGGATCGCCACGACGGCGCTCGCACCGGCTCGGGGGGTGGACGAGACGATGAGCCTGTTGAAGGGGCTGAGGGGAATTCTCTGATGCATCCCCGGACCCGTCACTTGCTGGACCAACTGCCCCCGGAGGCCCGCGCCGCCGCCGAGGGGGCCATCGCCCAAGACACGGCCCGGCGGGCGACTTCTGAAGGGCAAGGGGAGCAAGCCCGGGACATCCGGGATGTGCGGGAGGAATCTCCTCGCCGGACGAGCACGAGTGGCCCCGGGGGCTTGCGAACCGGGGTGGCGGAGCGGTGAACGGTTTCGGGGGCAAGATGCAATGGCCTCTCGCGGCCGCACCGCCCAGGTCGGCGAGCCGCCGGGGCCGCCCGCGGATTTCTCACTCAGGACACCAGGTTCGTCTCGAGAACAGTTGCAGAACCACCAAAGTGGCGTTACCAACCGGACAGGAATGACGATGAAAATTGCCGAAATGTCACTATGCCTGTGCGTCTTGTTGGCCGGGTTGATCAGGGCCGAGGACGGGGATCGCATCCCCACCCGGCCCGAGCCGTTGGGGCCGAGCGTCGAGCGGGTGCTCGGACGGGTGATGCCGAGCGTCGTCGGCCTCTGGCACGGTGACAAGCTCCAATTTCACTGCACGGGGACCATCATTTCCACGGACGGTTTGATCGTCTCCTGCGCCCACATGGGCCCGAAGGTCGGCGACACGCTGGAGGTCCGGCTCGCCGACGGACGCCGATGCGAGGGGGAAGTCCTGTCGAAACTGACCCGGGACGACGAGGGTGGGCGCGACCTCGCACTGGTGCGCCTGGCCGGTGAAGGGCCGTGGCCCGCCGTCGAGGTGGGGACCGCTTCCGACCTCACGGCGCGAGACCGGCTTCTCGCGATCGGATTCCCCAGCACCGGCCTGTACGTCGGTGCCGGTGATGAACCGCCGCTCCAGGTCCGTCTCGGGCATCGGCTCACGAACATCCCGATGCCCGCCGACATGCTGGCCACGCCGATCCGAGGGTCGGGCGGCGACTCGGGCGGGCCGCTGTTCGACCTGGGCGGACGGCTCGTCGGGACCATGTCGGGTAGCGGGAAGCACGGCACCCATTGCTTCTACATGACCGCCGACCTCCTGCGTCGCGAGTGGGGGGAACTCGCCGGCGACCGGCCGCCACCGCCGCTCTCGGACGCCGAGCGGCCGGTGGCGGTCCCCGCCGCCGAGGAGACGGCCGAGGCGGTCCGGGGGCTGCGCAACTCCGTGGTCGAAGTCCGCTCGGACGACCGCTGGTCCGGGGTCGGGGTGGTGGTCGGGAGGGGGCTGATCCTCACCAAGGCGAGCGAACTCGGCACCGAGCTGACCGTGGTCCTCCGCAATGACATCCCGGCCCTGGCCAAACTCGCCGCGACGGACCCGGCCCGCGACCTTGCGTTGCTGCGGATGCCCGGCTTTGACATGACCGATAGCATCGAGCCGGTCGAGTGGAGCGAGGTGGAGAACCTGCCGGCCGGGACGCCCGTCGCGGCCGTGACGCCTCCCGACTTCACCTCCCCCGCCGGCGTGGTCAGCGTCCCCGCCCGCGAGATACCCGCCTTGCTGGGGAGCTTAGCGGTGGTCGTGAAAGACGCCGAAGGCGGGGTGGAGGTCGTCAAAATTCTCGATGTGTTGAACCAGCTTTGGCTGCGGCCCCCGCCGTTGGCCCTGCGTGTCGGCGATGTCGTGACCCACGTTGGCGGCGAGCCCGTGCGGGATCGGGAGGAATACTTGAAGCGGTTTCGCGGCGAGGCGGAGGGCCCCCCTCGGCTCATCTCGGGGGACCAGATCGAGGTGACGTACCGCCGCGACGGCACGACGAGCGAGGTGCTCACCCGCCTCTGCCCCGGATACACGATCGGGAGTCAATTGATCTGGCCGTCCAGCTACCGCTACACCGGCTTCCCGTCGGCGATCGCATGCGACTTCCTGGCACGCCCCGAGCATTGCGGGGCCCCGGTGGTGGACGCGGGCGGGCGAGTCGTCGGATTGCTGGTGGCTCGAACCATGTTCGATGAATCGCTCGTGATCCCCGCGAGCGAGGTCAAGGCGTCGCTGGAGGAGATGAAGCAGCGAGCCTCGATCGGGGACTGAACCGGAGCCAATCCATGGTCACCTACCCGAGCTGCTCTGGGTGGCCCCGGCGGCTCAGAGACCGGGATTGCGGAGCGTTGAGAGGGCTCCGGAGCAGGATGCATTTGCCTCTCGCGGCTGCGCCGCCCCGGTTGGCGAGCAACCGGGGCCAGCCTCGTTTCAATACATGATTTGTCTTAAGTCTCTTCTCGGGACAAACCCTCGAACACGCTCAGAATCGTTTCGTGGTCCATCATTGTCGCGGGGTATTTCCACCTCCACGAGACGCTCTGAACCACCGGGCTCGTCGTCCCGAAGGACAGACACATCATCGTCCCAGGTGAGGATCGAACTCCTTGGGTCCTGCGATTCGATGGGAGAGATGCCATCGCTCGCGGTGAGCTGAACGGAGCGTTGGCCGTCGCTCGGCATCACTCGAACGCGCTGGCCGGAGATGAAGCGGCTGTCGTTCCGCTCGGGGGAACATCCGACGACGGCCAGGGCGGAGAGCAAGAGGAGCCGCCACATGAACATTGCTCCGGAAATTGAGGTCAATCGCGTCAGGTTCGTCCCCAAGATCCTCACGACGTTCCGTCAGGCGGCCATCCGGGCGCGGCGGGGAGCGGGGCCGTCGGCGATGGTCTGGGGTCGGGAGGACCCGGGCGGGTGGCCGCGGCAGCTTCAACCGGGGTCGCGGGGCGACGCGAGGTCCCCTGGGGCAGGCCACGTCTGCCCTCGGCGGCTGCGTCGGCCCGGCGGGCGAGCGACCGGGGCGACCCGCCGTCAGGCGAGGTCTCGCTCGGTGGGCAATCCCGACGAGCCGCGTTCCGTCTTCGGCGGTTCGTCGTCCTCGTAGCACAGCCGGGCCAGGTGCCGTGTCCCGAGGAGCAGATACAGGGCCAGCAACAGGTGGCCGAAGCCGTGGATGAGCAGGCCGCCGGGTTGGGATGACCGGCCGATCTCCTCGGTGTACCCGAGCCTGACATCAAGGTACGCCGTGATATAGGTGAGCGCCGTGTAGGCGACCCAGACCCCGAAGAGGCGGCAACCGACGATGAACCAATCACAGCCGCTCATGCGGGCCTGCCTCCGCAGCCTGACCAGGAAGGGTGGGACGAAATTCCGTGTTCGGAAACGGCTGTTCGTCCCCATCAGCACCGTTGAACACTGACCATGGTGGAGGGATTCCCGCGGTGTTGCAAACGAATTATCGGGGAAAAGGCGTCGAAGCCGATCGCGCAAACCGGCGGGGTGCCGGATGCTCTGCCCACCTGGGTGGCCGTCCTCGATGGTCCGGGGTCGGGAGGATCCCGGCCTGCCCGGCGTCACGGCTCGGGGGGGGCGTAGGTGATGTCGCCAAGATCGAAGGGGCCGAGGCCGTCGACCGTGACAGATCGGGAGGTGTTGTCGAGGTAGAAGGCGTCGAAGGGCAACTTTGGGTCGTTCAGGGTGACCCAGGCTGTGTGGCCGGGGACGAGGCCGGTGACGGTGTAGACGCCGTCGGCGTCCGTCTCGACGTAGGTGACGCAGAGCTGGGGATGGGCGTCTCGGTGGTCGTCGGGGAGGTCGTCCGACTCGTAGATGATTGAGCACTGGAGGCGGACGCCGGCCATCGGGGCGCCGTCGCGGTCGAGGACGCGGCCGGTCGCGGTGGCTGAGGGGCCGACGACGATGACCGCCTGGTCGTCATCGGGGCCGAGGAGGAGGAGGCCGGAGCGGAGGCCGAACTCGTCTCGGGCGAAGAGGAGGGCGGGACGGCGGCGGCGATCGGTGGCGAAGCGGCCGTCGGCGTCGGCCTCGATGGGCGTGTCCGACCTCCCCGACACGGGGATCTCCTCAATCAGGACGGCCGCATCGGCGAGCGGCTCGCCGTCGGGGCTGCCGATGCGGACGGACCCGAGCAGGGGGACGACGGGATCGGGGGGATTGATTGAGAAGTCGTTTTCGATGACCTCCTGGTCCTCGATCTCAAGCTCGAAGCGACGGGAATTGAACAGCCCGATGAGCTTGTATTTGCCCGGCCCGACGCGGAAGGAATAGCGGCCGTCGGCGTCGGTTTCTGCCCAGCGGCGGAACTCGTGGATAGCGGCCATGACATTGCTGTTCCCGTACTCCCATTGCGTCAGCACCAGGGTCTTCCCCGCCTGGGGGGCGTCGTCGGGGCCGCCGGTGACCCGTCCGCGGAGGATCGTGCCGTCGATGAGGCGGAAGTCGAGATCGTCGATCTGGTCCCCCTCGCGGACGAGGACACCGACGCGGCTCTCGACGGCGAAGCGGTCGTCGAGGAGGGAGACGATGTAGAGCTGATCGGGGGTAGCCGTCATGGAAAACCTGCCGTCGGCGTCGGTGCGGGCAGTCACCCTGGATCTCGCGTCTTGTTCTCCACTTCCGTCGGCCTGGACCAGGACGCCGACGGCCGGGGAGCCATCGGCATGCGTCACCGCCCCGGAGAGCCGGCCCGGCCGGAGCATCCGGGCCTTCGGGACGGCAAGGTTCCCGTCCACCGAGGGGATGAATCGCGGGCGGGCGTTGGTGTGGTGCGACTCCGAGCCGAGCCCGAAGCCGATGGCGGTCGACCCTTCGAGTTCGGCGGGGAGCCAGTCGAAGGTGGCGAACCCCGAGGCGTCGGACGCGGTCCGGGCCGCCCGGCTGCCGTACAGATTGATCGAGGTCGCCTTGCCGGGCGTCTGCACGCTCCCGGGCACGACCTCGACGCCGGGGAGGCCGCGGCCGTCGGAGTCGACGACCTCGACCCGGGCGGTCGTCGGGGCGTTCAGGGAGAGGGCGATGGTGTCGGGGAGCGGGTCGACGGTCGTTTCCTGGTTCTCGTCGGATCGGTAGGGGTTCGCGGCGTAATCGAACCCGACCCCGGCTTTCAGGGCGAAGGCCTGGCGAATCGTCGCATCGGCCGGGACGAGGAACCGGGCGACCCCCGAGGCGTCCGTCTCACCGAGGTCGAGGGAGGTCAAATTTTCGAAGAGTTCGACGGTCGCCCCCGACTCCGGGGCGCCGTCGGGGCCGACGACCCGGACCGTGACCGTTCGGGAGGGCCTGACGACGATCCGGACCGTGGTTTCGGGTTCGTATCGCGAGGGGGACTCCAGGCGGAGGATTCCCTGGAGGTCGCCGCCCCGGGCGGTGGCCCGGAGCGTGCGGTGGCCAATGGTCGGGGTTTCGAGGGGGAGGAGGAAGCGGCCGTCGTCGTCCGTCCGGACCCATCGCGGAGAGGATGAGCCGAGGGTCGAGACGACCGCACCCGGCACGGGAGTCTCCCGGTCGTCGATCACCACTCCTTCGAGATACGCCTGGGTTGGGTCGCGTTCGGGTTCGATCTCGGAGGCGGGGGCCTGGGCTGCCTGGCGGATCTCGGGGGGTTCGTCCGGCCGGTCGGCGAGGGATCGGGCGACGGTGGCGCCGCCGGCGAGGAGGAGGCCGAGGGTCAGGACGGCGGTGGTGGAAACCTTGAGCTGGGTCATGAGCATGGCCTTGAGGGTGGTTCGGGCGAGTCCGGCAACCGGGGCCGAGGCGGCCGAGGCGATCGAGCCGTGGGTGGCGTAGCGGAGGGCGGCCAGGGAGGTGGACTCGACGAGGGAGAGGGGGACGACGGCGGCCGTGGCGGCCTCGGCCGGGAGGAGGGCGGCGAGGGTGGCGGGGGCGGCGATGCCGCGGCGGAGGAGGCGGGCGCGGAGGCGGGACCGGGCGCGGTGCAGGCGGCTCTGGACGGTGCCGACGGGCAGGCCGAGCTCGCGGGCGGCCTGCTCGTTGGTCCGGCCAGCCAGGCCGCAGAGGGAGAGCACGGCGCGGTCTCGGGCGGGGAGCCGGTTCAGTTCGTCGAGGATCAATGCCTCGGTGTCGGTCGGATCGGCGGGGGAGGCGATCGGCGGGGCGGCTCGGGCCGCGGCCTGGTGCTCGTGGCGGAGGCGTCGGGCGCGCTGGGCGCGGGCCGATCGGGCGGTCCGGTGGGCGACCTGGTAGAGCCACGGGCCGATCGTGTCGGCGCCCCGGAGCCGGTTGGCCTTGCGGACGAGGACGAGGAAGCTGGCCTGGAAGGCGTCACGGGCGTCGTGCTCGTGGCCGAGCACGGCGCGGCAGGTGCGCAGGACCATCGGGCCGTGGCGGCGGACGAGGGCCTCGAAGGCGAGGCCGGCGGCCTCGTCCGACGCCGAGCAGAAGCGTTCGAGCAATTCGCCGTCGGTCAGGTGGCCGATGACGCCGACCCGGAACAGGGTCCGGAAGTCCTGCAGTATCCCGCCGTCCATCCGCTTTGCCATGGGGCCGATCTCCGAGGGATATCGCCGGTTATTGATAATTGTCTTGCGCGAGGCCGGTCGGAGACGGAGAGGGGCTCCTCGGCTGTGTGGCCGGGGCCAAGGCCAGGTGCCCCGGTGTGGGACGCCCCTGATCCCGGGGCTCGCTGCGCTTGGCCCCGGCCACGCCTGTCATTCAAGAGTAATGGAACGGGGAGGGGGAACCCTTCCCTGTTTTTCAGGGATTTTCCGAGCCCCGTCGGGCGTCGAAGGCACGGGCCATGCGGACCCGCTCGAAGGCCCGGCCGCCGGGTGAGGCGTCTGGGAGGCGCGGGGTATCGGGAGGGGCTGGGATCGGGGATCATGGAGGGGGAGGGATGGCCCGTCGGTCGATGGAGGGATGGTCGGCGGGAACCTTTGGGCGACGAAGGGCGTCGAAGGGCATACGATGACCGGGTTCGAGGATGACCAGGAGCTGGTCGAGGCGAGTCGGGCGGGTTCGACGGAGGCCTTCGGGGAGCTGGTCAGGAGGCATCAGGATCGGCTCTATCCGACCCTGGTGCGATTGACCGGGTCGGCGGAGGACGCCCAGGACCTGCTGCAGGAGTCGTTCCTGCGCGCCTACCGGAAACTGGGGCGGTTCCGGGGGGGTAGCTCCTTTTATACCTGGCTGTACCGCCTGGCCGTGAACCTGGCGTTGAGTCATCGGAGGCGTCGGAAGGGGCCGGCGAGGCTCTCGGAGCTGTGGCGGGATCGGGAGACCGAGATCGACCCGCCGGACCTCCCCGAGCGATCCGACCCCACCTTGCCGGCCGAACGGGCCGAGCGAGACGCGATGATCCAGGCCGCCCTGGACGCGCTGGCACCCGACCACCGGGCCGTGGTGGTCCTGAAGGAGTTCGACGGCCTGCGGTACGAGGAGATCGCCGCGATCCTCGACATCCCCGTCGGCACCGTCCGGAGCCGACTGCATCGGGCCCGCAAGGAGCTTCGCGATCAGCTCTCGGGCTTCCTGGACGAATCGACGATTCGCCAGGGGCCGCTCGACGCGGACTAAATTGACTGACATTGGCGGAAGATTCCTTCATTTTTCGAATTCTTTCTGATCCTCTTCCGCTTACAATTGCCGTTGCCGCGGGTCTTGCTCGTCTTTTCTTGCCTTGCCTTGCGTTTGCTTCCTCCTCATCCTTCCTTCCCCCTCGTTCCCAATGCCCACAATCGACGACAACCTGATCCACGCCTACGTCGACGACGAGCTCGACCCCGAGTCTCGCTTGCTCGTCGAGCAGGAGGCGCAGGCCGATCCTCGGGTCGCTCATGCGCTGGATGAGCTGGCCCGACTCCACGGCCTGATGAGCAATGTTCACCGGCCGCCCGACCTGCCCGACGTCTCCGGGGCGGTGGTGGCGACCCTGAATCGGGCCGAGGCCCGGCGACGGGCCTTGCAGCCGATCGCCTCGTCGACCATCCTGGCCCTGGCGGCCCTGCTGATGGTCACCTACTTCTGGAACCGGCCGATCCTGCGCGACGGCCCGGGCCCGAACGGTGTCGCCGTCGTCCCGGGCGACGCGCGACAGGCCGGGGATCCGGATCGGGCCATCGCCTCGGCCGGGATCGCGGGCGAGGGGGACGGCGCCGGCGCGGCCCTCGCCGGCATCTCGCCCCCGACGCCGGAGCCGAGCCCCGACGAGTCGGCGGCGTCGGACCCGGCGGTGGCGGCGGCCGAGCTGCCCGAAGGGCTGGCCGCCGATCAGGTTGAGTTCCTGCTCGACCTGGTGGATCTCGACCGCTCCCGGACGTTCGTCATCGAGCCGACGGCCGGCGTCTCGGCCGGGGAGCTGGCCGAGGAGCTGAACGGCCTGCTCCGCGACACGCTTCGGGCCGACCGCCGCTATGGCCATCTGACGGCGGCATCGGACGACGCCCCGGCCGACCTGTTCCTGCTGGCGGCCGACCCGGCCGAGCAAACGAATCTGCTTCGCCGCCTGGACGAGGCGATGGGCGACCATTGCCGGGTCGTCGAGCCGGAGGAGGCCGACCGGCCCGGGGCGTTGCTGCCGATCGGCGACGCGGGGCGCCTGCTCGTCAAGACGATCGAAGACGCCGCGCCGTTGCGATCGGGCCAGGAGCGGCTGCTGGCCAATCGCGGGCACGATCACGAGCCCGAGGCCGCCGTGAGCCATCCGAGGGTCATTGCCCCCCCGCCCCCCCAAGAGCTGCCCGGACCTCCGCCGAGGCCGAGGCAATCGCCCGAGCGGGTCGAAGGAGCGGCCGTCGAGGAGGGCCCGACCGGCGTGATCGTCTTCTGGGTCAGGTCGGCGCGCTAGTCCTGTTTCCACCCTCAATTGATGTGTCTTGGGTGGCCCCGGTTGCTTGCCAACCGGGGCGGCGCAGCCGCAAGAGGCGGCGGGAGGCCGCTCCGAAACCTCTCGTCGCTGCGCGACCCCGATTGGCGAGCAATCGGGGCCACCCGGGAACAACCCACCCTTATTGAGTGGATGGTCCAGTAGGGCGATTTCCGCGTGAGCGAGGCTGCTCGCTCGCCGGGAAATGGGCCGGGCACGAATGCCAACGCACTGAAGGCATCACCCGTCGCGAGAGGACGCGAGTGAACGGAGGAAGGAGGTCAACGCCGACGGGCCTCATGGCGGCGCTCCGAATTGAGAAAACCAAGCGATCGAGAATTTACACCCTCACGGTTTGCCTCAAGACTCGGAGCCGCTGTCGGCGTCGGCTCGGCCTCCTCCCCTTCGTTTCACCCGCGAGCGGACTTGACGAGTTCGATCAATGCAACCTGGCAAGCCGGTGTGACGAGCAGATGCAGTCGAATCCTCCTCGCTCGAAGGGCGTCTCAGCTTCATGCAAGCAGGCTGGCCGGCTGAAGCGCCGAGGGGAGGCCCGACGATGGCGAAGTGGCGAGGGTTCGGTCGACGACGTTTCGGCATAGCGACGGGTGTTTTCGTGGCGGCCGGCCTGGTCTCGATGACGAGCCGTGCAACGACGGAACCCGTGCGGACCTGGGAAGTCTCTGAGACGCCGGCGGCGATCACCCGCGTCGCCTTCGCGCCCGACGGGCGGAGCCTGGCTGTCGCCGGCGGCACGACGGTAAGGCTCCTGGACATCGCCGGGGGCCGGGCCCGGGCCACCCTCGACGGGCACGCGAGCCCGGTGCTGTCCCTTGCGTTTTCTCCCGACGGCCGGTGGGTCGCCTCGGCCGGCGGTGACCACGGGGGGCCGGGGGAGGCGATCCTCTGGGACGCGGCGACGGGGGCCTTGCGGGCTCGGCTTGAGGGGATCCGTGGCCGGGTCGAGGAACTGGCGTTCTCCCCCGACAGCCGGACGTTGATCGCGGCGGGGGACGACGAGGAGGAGCGAGGCGGGATCATGACCCGCTGGGAGGCCGAGACGGGTCGGCTGCTCTCGTCGGTGCGGATTGAAGCGGGAGATGCCCATTGCCTGGCGATCGCCCCGGACGGCCTCACCGTCGCGGCGGGCGGATGGGGCTCGGGGCACCTGACGCTCTGCGATGCGGCCACGGGAGCGACGCTGGTTCAGCTTGAAGGGGCCCATCCCGGCCCGATCCAGGCGCTGGCGTTCTCGCCGGACGGTGTTCTCCTGGCATCGGCCTCGGCCGAGCCGGCGCACGGCTTCGCCGGGATGGGGCCAAGGGACGTCCCTCCCGAGGTGAATGTCTGGGGCATCGCCGAGGGGCAGCTCGTCCACCAGCGGCGCTTCCCCGGCGTCGGGGGCCTCGCGTTCTCACCGGACGGGACACGGCTCGCCGTCGGCGATGCGGCGGTCACGGTCAGGGAGCTGGATACGGGCCGCTCGCGGGGCGTGTTCCTGAGCGGCGAGGACATGGGGCTCTCCGACCTGGCCTTCTCGCCCGACGGGGCCACGCTGGCGACGGCTGGCATTGTGACCGGCCTGACGCTCTGGGACGCGGATGCGGGGCGAGCCCGCCAGGGCTTCCGGTCGCGTACCGTCCTGGCCCTGGCCTACGCCCCGGACGGCCGCACCCTGGCCGCGGGGTTCGACGACGGGGCCGTGGCGCTGCGCGACGTGGCCGAGGAGCGGGTCCGACTCGTGCTCAGGGGGCGCGGGGACTGGGCCGCGGACCTCGCCTTCTCCCCCGATGGCGACTGGCTGGCGGTCGCGGATCGGGAGGGGGTCCGGTTCTGGCGACCGGAGACGGGGCAAGCGGGCTGGCCGCTCTCGCTCTCGTGGAGCCCGACGGTCCCGCCCACCTCCGTGGCGTTCGCCCCGGTCGGCGACGCGCTGGCAGTGGGCATGGCCGACGGGACCGTGCAGGTCTGGGACACCGCCGAGTACCCGCCTCGCCTGCGGAGGACCTTGCGCGGCCACGAGGGCCGGATTCAAGCCGTGACCTTTGCGCCCGACGGCCGCACGCTCGTCTCCGCCGGCGAGGATGGGGCGGTTCGCACATGGGATGCGGCTGAGGGCCTTATGCGGTCCTCCTTCCGGTTCCGCTCCTACCGGGTGCTGCCGCGCGGCGATGGGATCGAGAGCGTCATCGCGGACGAGTCGGACGTCCCGGAGGCCCGACGGGACGCGATCGAGGAGCGGAGCGAATCGATCGCGGCCCTGGCCCTTGCCCCGGACGGCGAGACGATGGCGCTGGGTGCTCACACGAGCTTCCGCGGCCCCGGTGTCAGCGTCCGGGATGCCGCGACGGGCCGCGAGCGGGTCGGCTTCACGCCGGGCGTGAGCCCGGAAGGCGGGGTCCATGACCTTTCGTTCTCGCCCGACGGCCGGACGCTCGCGGTCGCCGGATATGGCGTCGTCGTGCTGGCGGACCCGGCGTCGGGTCGAGCGCCGGCGATTCTCAAGGGCCGCGGAATGGGGGTTGTCCGTCGGGTCGTCTTCTCGCCCGACGGCAAGGAATTGGCCGCGGGTGGCACGGGGGTCGTCCAGTTCTGGGACCTGGACGATGTCTTCCGAGGGACCGAGCCCGAGTAGAATGACCGACCATGTCCGAGATCGACGGGGACCGGAATCGGCCGTCGTGGTTGAAGGTGCCGGGAGGAGGAGCGGTCGCCTCTTTCCGCAACGGGCAGGGCGACGGCATCCCCTCGTGCGCGATTGGACGCATGGGGACGACGCAAGGCGGTGGTGATCGCCTCGCTTGAAGCGACGATCGGCCGGGCCTAGGATGAGGGGGGCCGGGCGTGATCGGATCGCGGCCCGGGGAGAATGGCGTGGATCGAGGGATGATTCCCATGCGGGTTGCGGTCGAGTTCCAGGACGATCGGGTGGCCTTCGACGTGAGCGACGATCGCCTGGTCGCCGCCTGGGACGGGCCGGAGGGCTTGCCGCTCGACGCCGTGCGCGAGCAGTTCCGCCGCGACCTGGAGGCGCCGAGGGGCTATCCGCCGCTCCGGCAGAATGTCGTGCCGGGCGACCGGGTGGCCCTGGCGATCGACCCGGACGTGCCGGACGTGTCTCGGCTGGTCGCGATCCTGGCCGAGGTGCTCGCCGGGGCGGGGGTGGAGTCGATCGAGGGGGTGAGCCTGGGGCCGCTGCCGGCCTCGCAGCGCGACGATTGGCCCCCCGCGATCGCGCTGGAGACGCACGTGCCCGGCTCGGAGAACGCGCAGACGATGGCCTACCTGGCCAGCACCCAGGCCGGGCGGCGGATTTACCTGAACCGGATCCTGACCGAGGCCGACGTGGTGGTGCCGGTCGGGGCGATCGGCTTCGACGAGGTGCTCGGCTACCGAGGCCCCTGGAGCACGATCTTCCCCGGCCTGAGCAACGCCGAGACCCAGCAGAGCGAGCGGGATGCGCCCGCCGGGGCGGGCACGCGAGGGCCGGTGCTCGACGAGTCGGGCGAGGTGTCGTGGCTGCTCGGCAGCCTCTTCCACGTGGGGGTCTTGCCGGGCCGGTCGGGGGCGGCGGGGCTGATCGTGGGGGAGGCGGGCGAGGTCCGTGCCGCGGGCATCCAGGCGGCGGACGACGCCTGGACCTTCCGCCCCGAGAGCCGGGCCGAGCTGGTGATCGCCGGGATCGGCGTCCCCGGCCGGCCGACCCGGCTGGAGGACCTGGCGCAGGGCCTGACGACGGCCGCGGGCCTGGTGCGGCGGGGCGGGAAGATCGCCGTGCTCTCCCGGGTGGAAGGGACGCCGGGGCCGGCTTTGCAACGCCTGACGACGCTCGACGACCCGGCCCGGGGGGGCGTCAAGGCGCTCCGCGACGCCCGGAAGGAGCCCGATGCGCTGGCGGCTTTGGCCATCGCCGAGGCGCTGGCCTGGGCGGACATCTACTTGCTCAGCGGGCTCGACGACCAGCTCGTCGACGACCTGGCGATGATTGCGCTCGGCTCGGCCGACGAGGCGAGCCGGCTGGCGGCCGCCGCCTCGTCGTGCCTGGTGCTCAGCCAGGCCGAACGGACCCGGCCGCAGGTGGTCGAGGATTGAGGGCAGCGGCATCCCTTCCCGGGTCCATGGGCCCGGGAGGGTCATCGATCGTTCCCACTCCGGCGATTTTCAAAGACGAGCTTCGAACGATGCCCAGCGATCCCTCTCCTGCCGCGGTTGCTTTGGACTCGAAGGTGGTGCTGGCCGACTGGCCGGGACGGGCGAGGGTGCGGGTCGTCGGCCCGGATCGGGCGAAGTTCCTGCACAACCTGACGACGAACGACGTCAACCGCAGGAGCCCGGGCGAGGGGTGCGAGGCGTTCGTCACCAGCCTGCAGGGCAAGACGCTCGGGTTCGTGACGCTGGTGATCCTCGACGACGCGATCCTGCTGCGGACCGAGGCCGAAGGCTTGCCGCCGATCCTGCCTCACCTCCGGAAATACGGGGTGCTGGAGGAGGTGGAGCTTGAGGACGTGACCGCGTCGACGTTCGAGCTGCACCTGGCCGGGCCGCTCGCGGGGGAGGTGTTGGCGGCGGTCGGGGTCGCGGTGGAAAGCGTGCCGGGGGGGAGCCTGGACCACGTTGCGGCCGAGGTGGCGGGGCATCCGGTGCGGGTGGTCCGGGAGCGGCCGATCGGCGGCGAGGGATTCACGCTGATCGGCGCGGCCGAGGGGGCCGGGGCCGTGCGATCGGCCTTGATCGCGGCGGGGACGGCGCTCGGGCTGGTGGAGCTGCCGGGCGAGGCGTTCGAGGCGTTCCGGATCGAGGCGGGGACGCCGGCCTCGGGCCGGGACGTGACCGAGAAGAACCTGCCGCAGGAACTCGGGCGGGATGACCGGGCGATCAGCTTCGTGAAGGGGTGCTACCTGGGTCAGGAGACGGTGGCGCGGCTCGATGCGCTCGGGCACGTGAACCGGTTGATCCGGGGGCTGGTGATCGACGCCGAGGCGCCCCCGCCGGGCGGCTCGAAGCTGTTCGCCGGGGAGAAGGAGGTGGGCTGGATCGGCTCGTCGGCCGTCTCGGGACGCTCGGGGAAGGTGATCGCGCTGGGGTTCGTGCGGACCTCGCACACGACGCCCGGCAGCGCGGTGATCGTGCGGGAGGAGTCGGGGAGCGAGGCGTCGGCGACGGTGCAGGGCTTGCCGATGGGGACAGGGTGAGCCTGAAGTTCGCGGGAAGATTGCGGTTCCCAGCGGCAGGCAGCCCTGGTCGCTCCAGGTCATGCTCAGTCAGTTGAATACCCACGTTCTCGCCAATACTCTCGTTCAGCGTTGTAGAGTTCTCGAGTGAATACCTCGGCCTCTGCTGGGTCGCTTCCCAGCTTAATCATTTCATCTCGAACTACGCGGCGATGCATTTCTGATGTATTGCTTGGAGCGGATGGTCGATTGGCATTAAATTCTGGAATACTCGAACTGTACTCATTTGTTACCTCTGAAACGGCAGTCGCATTCTGGCTGCCATTTCCCTCGAACATTGCATAGGAGAGTGCTCCAATTGCGACGACCAAGATAACAGCGGCGCCAATAACCCACCCCATACTATTGGAACCAGGTATACGAGCCATTGTGATAACCCCTGCACTTCGGTTAAGAGAAAAACGAACTGAATGGAGTCGACATCAATAACTTTGCCAGGCCTGCATAATGAAGCGACACCAATGTTGCACCATAGGCTTCATTGTTGCAATACACTTGTAGATGGGCAAGTCTATTTCCATCACGTGGTGTTATACGCCATTGACCTTAGCCAATCGCGTGACGCAAATTGTGGGTGACACCGATTGTCTGGCAACCGGGGCCACCCACCAAGTTTTAGCTACCAGTACTCACCTCACCAAATTTGCCGAGTAAGTTTTGACTGGTCGACAGGGACTGGGATGCAAGCCAACATCTCACCCATGATTCCAGAAACATGCAATTCCCCCGAAACACCTAATCCACCCACCCTGCTGAGTAGTCGGGTAGTGCTGAGTGGTTCAACAATCGTCGCCTGCCGAAATCGTGTCAGAGCAGCCACGCGAACTTGACAAGGCAAGCTGGGATTGGAGGTGGGCGCGGATCAGTCTGAGGCGGAGAGGTCGTGGAGGTCGTGCGAGCGGAGCCGGTCGAGTTCGACGACGGTCTGGGAGGCGCGGCCGCGGTGGAGGTCTTCGAGGACGAGGGCGCCGCGGGGGGCGATGGGGGCGGAGCGGTGCTCGGGGTCGCTGTCGGATCGGGCGAGCCGCCCCTTGAAGACCTGGCCGCCGCAGTCGATCCGGATCTTCGGGAAGCGGGTCCCCTGGCCGCGGCGGATCTGCACCAAACGCTCGTGGCACTCGTCGAAGGTCATCGGAACTCCTTTTCCCTGACGACCGATGGCTGGCTGGGCCGATCGCGGCGACCCGGACGGTCGCCGAAACCTTGACTGTCGATCCCTGGCTCCCCTATCGGCGCGGAGGGGGCTGCACATTGAGCGATTTTCGGAGGAGAATTTTGGCGAGGTCCCGCGGCCGATCCGGTGGGAATCGGGATCGGATTGGGATGGGGGAGCCCGAGGATCGCCCGGCACCGTGGCCTTCCCTGGCCATCCGCGACGGGCGGGGGGATGATGGCACGAGTTCTGCGGAGGGTCAAGGCGAGGCGAGCCTTCGGCTGCGTTGACTTCGGACTCGCCCGGCCTAGAATGCGAAAATTGCAAGTAAGCCATCCGAATGAGTGAGTCTTTCGCCGGGGCGACGTGACGCGACGCTTCGCAACCGGACACCATCCGCTGGACTTGCACCCCGACCGGCCCCGAGTACCTTCCGCCATGCGCCTGCTCACGGCCATCCCCGTTTATAACGAAGAAGCCCACCTGGAACCGGTCCTGGCCGAGGTCCTGCGGCACGCACCGGGGGAGGTCCTGGTCGTCGACGACGGCTCGACCGACGGCACGCCCGAGCGGCTGGCCCGGTTCCCGGAGGTGAAGGTCATCCGCCACGAGCGGAACCGGGGCTACGGCGCCGGGCTCCGCAGCGCCTTCGAGGCGACCCTGGCGGGGGGCTACGACGGCCTGGTGACGCTCGACTGCGACGGCCAGCACGAGCCGGCCCTGATCCCCGAGGTTGCCCGCCATCTCGACGAGGCTGACGTCGTTTCCGGCAGCCGCTACCTGAAGATCTTCGACCCGGCGCAGGTGCCCCCGGAACAGCGGCGCAAGATCAATGTCGAGGTGACCCGTTGGCTCAATGAGTGCCTCGGGTTCGACCTGACCGACGCCTTCTGCGGCTTCAAGGCGTATCGCGCCAGTGCCTTGCGGCAATTCCAGATCACCGACGACGGCTACGCCATGCCGCTCCAGGTCTGGGTGCAGGCGGCCAAGCACGGGATGACGGTGGTCGAGGTGCCGGTGCCGTTGATCTACCTGGACGAGTCTCGGGCGTTCGGCGGGGCGCTCGACGACGCCGAGTATCGGCTGAATCATTACCGATCGGTGTTCCAAAACGCGCTCCGCGAGGCTCGCCTGGAAGTGGCCGGGGAGTGTTGCGGATGACAACGCCCCCTCGTCGCCTGCGGGCCCCGGCGGAGGACGGCGCGATTCTGGCCGACCCGCCGCTGGCCGAGGCTCCCGGTCTCCTTCATGCCAACCGATCGCGGCTCGCCGCCTGGGATCACGATTTCCAGGGGAGGCGGGCCGGGCGCCTCCGGGCGATGGCCCGGCACGAGATCCTGGATCGGTCGCGGCGGTTCCTGCGCCGGTTCGGGCTCGACGACCTGGACGGCCTGCCCGATCCGGGGAGCGACCCCAATGTGCCGCTGGTCGTGACCGGGCACCAGCCGGAGCTGTCGCATCCGGGAGTCTGGGTCAAGAACTTCGCCACCGAGGCGGTTGCCCGGGCCGTCGGCGGGTTGGGGTTGAACCTGATCGTCGATAACGACATCCCGAAGGCCGTCGCCGTCCGCGTCCCGTTCCGGGAGGACGGCCGGTTGCTGACGCGGTATGTGCCGTTCGATGAGTGGTCGGGGGAGTCCCCGTACGAGGATCTGGCGGTCCGGGACGAGTCGGCCTTTGCGACGTTCGCCGACCGGACGCTCGACCTGATGGGCCCGTTGATCGACGACCCGTTGCTCCGGCACGACTGGCCCCGGGCGATCGAGGCCGCCGCGACGACCGACCGCCTCGGCCTCCGCCTGGCCGCGATGCGGCGCGCGAGGGAAGCGGCGTGGGGGGTGCGGAACGCCGAGCTGCCGCTCAGCGCCGTCTGCGAGTCGGAGGCGTTCCTCTGGTTCACCTGCCACCTGCTCGCCCACCTGCCCCGGGTGCGAACGGTGCACAACGAGGCGCTGGAGAATTACCGCAAGGCGCACGGCATCCGGAGCCGGAACCATCCGGTGCCCGAGCTGGCCCGCGAGGGCGATTGGCACGAGGCCCCGTTCTGGATCTGGCGGCGGGAGCACCCGAGGCGTCACCCGCTGCTCGCCCGGCAGGTCGACCCGAAGCGGATGGAGCTGCGGATCGCCGGGGAAGACGAGGCGCTCTGCGAGCTGCCGCTCGGCCCCGATCGCGACGCCTGTTGCGCCGTCGAGGTGCTCAGGGAGCTGCCGGCGCGGGGGGTCCGGCTGCGGACCCGGGCGTTGACGACGACCATGTTCGCGAGGGCCTTGCTGGGGGACCTGTTCCTCCACGGCATCGGGGGGGCGAAGTACGATGAGCTGGGAGACGAGGTCTTCCGGGGCGTCTTCGGCGTCGAGCCCCCGGCGTTCCTGACCTTGTCGCTGACGCTCTGGCCGGGCCTGCCGGACGATCCGGCCTCGGCCGCTCAGCTCCGGGGCGTCGAGGCCAGGATCCGCGACCTGACGTTCAACCCCGACCGTCACCTGTCCGGGCCGATGCCCGAGGAGGCCCGGTCGGCGCTCCGGGCCAAGCGATCGGCCGTGGACGGCCCGACCGGGTCGCGTCGGCAGCGGATTGCCCGCTACTTTGCGATCCGGGACGCGAACCGGGCGCTCGCCCCGTTCGTCTCGGCCGATCGGGATGAGCTGCGACAACAGGCCGAGCGGTTGCGGGCGGGCCTGGCACGCAATGCGCTGGCGAGGAGTCGGGAGTATGCGGCGGTTCTTCACCCCTCGGATCGGCTCCGATCGGCCCTGCAAGGGGCCTCTCGGGTGATTGCGACGTAAGCTTCGGCAGAATTGCCCGAAATTTTCGCCGCTCGCCCGAGGCGGAGGGCCGTTCGGTCTCCTACAATAGGGCATTCGGTCGTGCCGCGGCCCGCCGGATGACCACCGGCCCGGGCCGCGGGTCCGGACTGTTCAGCCCGAGCCGTCGCGAGCCGGCGGCCTCCTGGTGCGTTCGCTGATGAAAGAGTCTCCGTCCAGCTCGCGATTGCCCGTCCGTCGCGGCCCCGTCGAATTCTGCCAGGGGAGCGAGGCCGATCACGAGGCCATTTATCAAACCCTGCTGCACGTCTTCCACGGGCCGGACCGCGAGGCGTTCCTCGGCTCGCTCAGCGACCCCTCCTACAAGCCCGAGCAGCGCCTGCTGGCCCGGGTCGATGGGAAGGTCGCCAGCCATGCGCACCTGACCGAGCGGATCGTCCGCTATGGGTCCGTCCCGCTGCTGATGAACGGGGTGATGTGGGTCGGCACCCTGCCCGAGTACCGCGGCCAGGGCTACGCCCAGGAACTTCTCCGCCTGGCCGACACCCGGGCGAAGGCCTCCGGGGCGGTCTTGCTGGCTCTGACGACCGCCATGCCCCGCTTCTACCGGCCGATCGGCTGGGGACTCTGCGGCAAGCAGACGCTGGGGAAGGCCCCGAGCCGGACCCTGCCAATCGGCGGGGACGCTGCGGCCGAGGGCCAGCCCGGCCCGTGGCACGTCCGGCCCTGGCGCCAGGTCGAGCTGGGCGACCTGATGGGGCTGTACGACCGCAACTACGGCCAGACGACCGGCTCGATCGTCCGGACGGAGGAATACTGGCGCTGGATCATCGGCCGGAAGTACGCCCACGTCATCTGGGTCGCCTGCCTGGGGGAGAAGGTCCACGGCTACGCCTTCGTGAAGGATCACAAGATCCTGGAGCTGGCGGTCGATCCCGATCGGCCGGAGGCCCTGCCGGCGTTGCTCGGCCGGGTCCGGTCGGAGGCGTTGGAGCGGGCCTATCCGGAGGTGGTCGTGCATGCGCCGCTCGATCACCCGGTCATCAGCACCTTCCGCCAGATCAAGGGGACGATCCTCGATGTGGACGAGCTGGAAGGCAACGCCTCGATGTACCACATCCCCGACCCCGAGCGGTTCCTGCGCGCCATCCTGCCCGAGCTGTCGAAGCGGGTGGCGGCCTCGAACGCCTCGCCGGTCGAGCTGGGCCTGACGGTCGACGACCGCCGCTACCTGCTGCACATCGAGCCGACCAAGGCACGGACCTCGATCGACCCCGACCGCCTCGGCCGCCGCCACCTGACCCTGACGGGCGACGCCTTCGTCCGCCTGGTCATGGGCCACACCGACCCCGACGCCCTGCTGGGGGAAGACCCCGGCATGCAGGCCTCGACCGCCACGGCGCTCGACTCGGCCCGCATCCTGTTTCCTCGCCAGCCGATCTGGCGGAGCCCGCTGGATGCGGCGTCGGCCTAGGGCCGCCGGCATCCGACAATGCCGTTGACGGGTCGAAGACGTTCCGTGCCGCGCGGCCGAAGAACGGGCGGGGATGGTATACTGTTGGTTTTGAAGGCGCCAGGGGGCCATCGGATCGCCGGTCATGGTCGGCGGGGGAACGGGAACGGAATGGCAAAGCATATCTTCGTGACGGGCGGCGTGGTCAGTTCGCTGGGCAAGGGGTTGACGTGCGCGTCGATCGGGATGCTCTTGGAGCATCGGGGGCTGAGGGTCCGGTTGCAGAAGTTCGACCCTTATATCAACGTCGACCCGGGGACGATGAGCCCGTATCAGCACGGCGAGGTGTACGTGCTCGACGACGGGTCGGAGTGCGACCTGGACCTGGGGCATTACGAGCGGTTCACCGACGCCCCCTTGACGAAGGATTGCAACTACACGACGGGGAAGATCTATTTGTCGGTGATCCAGAAGGAGCGCGAGGGGAAGCACTACGAGGGGAACACCGTGCAGGTGATCCCGCACATCACCGACGAGATCAAGGCGGCCGTGCTGAGGCTGGCCGACGACGACGTGGACGTGGTGATCACCGAGATCGGCGGCACGGTCGGCGACATCGAGGGGTTGCCGTTCCTGGAGGCGATCCGGCAGTTCCCGCTCGACGTGGGCAAGGAGAATTGCCTGTTCATCCACCTGACGCTGGTGCCGTATCTGAAGGCCGCCGGGGAGCTGAAGACGAAGCCAACGCAGCACTCGGTGACGGCGTTGCGGCAGATCGGCATCCAGCCGGATGTGCTGATCTGCCGGACCGAGCATTCGATGAGCGAGGACATGAAGCAGAAGATCGCCCTCTTCTGCAACGTCGAGCCGAAGGCGGTGATCGAGGAGCGGGACCGGGAGTTCAGCATCTATGAAGTCCCGCTGAGCCTGGTCGGCAACGGGCTGGACGACCTGATCGTCAAGAAGCTGAACCTGAAGGCGAACCCGCTGGAGATCGACGACTGGCGCGACCTGGTCGAGCGGATCAAGCACCCGGACGCCGAGGTGACGATCGCGGTGGTCGGGAAGTACATCAAGCATCGGGATTCGTACAAGTCGGTGTACGAGTCGCTCGATCACGCGGGGATCGCTCACCGGGCGCGGGTGGTGGTGCGGCGGATCGAGTCGGAGGAACTGAGCCAGGGGGACCCGGGCGCCCTGCTGGCGGGGGTCGACGGCCTCCTCATTCCCGGGGGGTTCGGGATGAGGGGCGTCGAGGGGAAGGTCGAGGCGATCAAGTACGCGAGGAGCAAGGGGATCCCGTTCTTCGGGATCTGCCTGGGGATGCAGTGCGCGACGATCGAGTTCGCCCGCAACGTGCTGGGCCTGGACGGGGCCAACAGCACCGAGTTCGACAAGATGACGCCGCACCCGGTGATCGCCCTGATGGAAGGCCAGCGGGTGGTGCGCGAGCGGGGCGGCACGATGCGGCTGGGCAACCAGAAATGCGTCCTTCGGCCGGGGAGCATCGCCCATCGGGCGTACGGGGCCGACGAGGTCTGGGAGCGGCACCGCCACCGCTACGAGTTCAACAACGGCTACCGGATGCACATGGAGGACACCGGCCTGATCCCGACCGGCACCAGCCCGGACGGGTCGCTGGTGGAGATCATCGAGATTCCGGACCACCCGTGGTTCCTGGCCGTGCAGTTCCACCCCGAGTTCCGCTCGAAGCCGACGCGATCGCATCCGCTCTTCCACGACTTCATCGCCGCGGCGCTGGCCAGGCGGGAATCGGGCCGGGCGGAGGTGGAGGCGAGGGGCTGATGGGGGCCGGGGCGCCCGTCCCCCTCGATCGGTCGGTCCTTTGGTGTTCTGGAGGGACGAGAACGATGGCGAGCATCACCCACGACGCGTCCGCGACCCTTCCCGACGAGGAAATGGATGCCCCGGAGTTGATGACGCTGCCGGACCTGTTCGAGGTGATCGACGGTGACGTGGTGGAGCTTGCCCCGATGGGCCTGGACGAAGGATTGCTTGCCAACGAGTTGAAGCGATTTCTCGATGCGTACCTCGCCCAGCACCCATCTGGCCGTGCACTCACGGAGATTCTTTTTGATCTGAGCCCGGCGGTGAACCGGAGTCGCCGGCCCGATGCGGCCTTCATCAGCTTCGATCGATGGCCGAAGGGCAAGCGGCTTGGACGAGGCATCGCCATGCCCGCGACCCCTGAGATTGCCGCCGAGGTCGTCAGCCCCGGTGACGGCGCGGCCGAACTGCTCGAAAAGCTCCACGAGTACTTCTCCGCCGGGGCGCGACTGGTCTGGATCGTGTATCCGGGGGTGGAACAGATCTACGTGTATGACTCGGTGGCGACCGTCCGCATCCTCGGCCGGGCCGACCGCCTCGACGGGGGGGCGGTGCTGCCGGGCTTTCAACTGCCGCTGGCCGAGCTGTTCGGCCCGGCCGAGGGGAACGAGGAAACGGCGTGAGGCCGGCGCTCGGTTCGCGTCGTCGACGGGCCGAGCGCCGGGCGGGCGGGTGAGAGAAGGGGGTTGGTGATCGCCGCCGCCGGTCACTTCCCCTTGCGAGTGGCCCGGGCGGACGGGCGGCCGACGCGGGGGCGTTTGGCGTCGGTGTCGCCGAAGTCGGCCTCGATTTCCTGGTCGTAGTTGCCGCTGCCCATGGCGGCGTCGAGGTCGGCGTTGCTGGGGTCGCCCGAGCCGGTGTTGGTGCCGGCGAGGCCGCCGGACGCCGAGCCTCCCCCGGCGGTCCCGGCGGCGTGGACGTCGTCGGAGTGGGCCGAGGCGGTCGTGTCGGACATCGTCTCGGCGAAGTCGGCGGGGTCGTCACCGGGGATCACGCCTTCGGGGGCCGATTCGTGGGCACGCCGGGCGTCGGCCGTGTCGAGCCCGCCGGCGGGCCGGCCGGCGTCGAGGTTCGTCGGGTGGCCTGCCTGGACCTCCTCGGCGCACGAGACGCAGTAGGGGGTGTACGGCAGGGCATCGAGCCGGGCCGCCGGGATCGATCGGCCGCAGCGTGAGCAGGAGCCGAAGGTCCCCGCGTCGATCCGATCGAGGGCGGCGGCCACGTCGGCGTGGATGGCTTCCTCATTCTCGTAAAGGGTGGTGTCGATCTCGTGCATCTCCTCGGCGGTGCCGAGGTCGCCGAGGTGCATCGGGGCGTTCGAGAGGTTCCCGGCCGCGTCGGCGCCGCTGGTCGATCGGACGTCGTCTTCGAGCGACTCCAGGTCTCCCCGGAGCCGGGCGGCCAGTTTCAGGAGGCGATTGCGATAGGTCTTGAGCTTGCTGTCGGTCATGGTGGGCCTCGTGGATGCTCGGTTCGGGGGATCGCGGCTCGATTCATCCGAATCGTTTCACGAAAGGGCGTGCAGACCTCGTGCCGCAAGGCATGATGGGGCGGGAGATTGGCGGGACAAACGTTTGGGAAATGCGCGATGCGGGCGGTATGGTAAGGGGGCGTTCCCGGCCCGTGGGCGGGCCCGATTGACGCTCGAATCCTGAACACAAGGCAAGTGGATGCGCACCATGATCCGATTGCGATTCCGGTGGGGCCTGGTCCTGGGGGGAATCCTGCTCGGGGGGCTTCCGGCCGCCTCGGGCGAGGGGGCTGAGGCGGGGCCTTCATCGGCGCAGAAGCCCCCGAATGTGGTGCTGATCCTCTCGGATGATCATGCCTGGACCGACTACGGCTTCATGGGCCATCCGAGCGTGCGGACCCCTCGGCTCGATCGCCTGGCGGGCGAGAGCCTGACATTCAGCCGCGGATATGTGCCGTCGAGCCTCTGCTGCCCGAGCCTGGCGAGCATCATCACGGGTTTGTATCCGCATCAGCACAAGATCACCAGCAACGACCCGCCCAAGCCGGAGGAGATGACCAACGCCGCGTTCTACCGGTCGGATCGCTTCACCGAGGGCCGGGAGGTGATGAACCGGCACATGGAAGCCGTCCCCACGCTGCCGAGGCTGCTGGCCGGGCGCGACTACCTGAGCCTGCAGACGGGCAAGTGGTGGCAGGGGCACTACTCGCGGGGGGGCTTCACCCACGGCATGACCGAGGGCCAGCGGCACGGGGACAAGGGCCTGGCGATCGGCCGCGAGACGATGGAGCCGATCGAGGCGTTCATCGCCGAGGCGAAGGAGCGGGATCGGCCCTTTTTCCTCTGGTACGCGCCGTTCCTGCCCCACACGCCGCACAACCCGCCCGAGCGGTTCCTGGAACACTATCAGGACATTGCCCCGACGCCGTCGATCGCCCGCTACTGGGCCATGATCGAATGGTTCGATGAGACCTGCGGCGAACTGATCGCCCTGATCGACGACGAAGGGCTGGCGGAGAATACGATCATCCTTTATGTGTCCGACAACGGCTGGACCCAGGACCCCGAGGGGCCGGGCTTCGTGCGGTCGAAGCGGTCGCCGTACGACACGGGGCTGCGGAGCCCGATCATGATCCGGTGGCCGGGCACGGTCGCGCCGCGGTTCTCGCACGAGCCGGCCAGCTCGGTCGACCTGGCCCCGACGATCCTCAGGGCCGTCGGCCTGGAGCCGACCGGGGAGATGCCGGGGATCAACTTGCTCGACACCGAGGCCGTGGCCGGTCGGCAGGCGGTTTTCGGCGCGAATTATGAGCATAATGCCATCGACCTTGAGGATCCGGCCGCCAATCTCCGCGAGCGATGGGTGATCGACGGGGCGTGGAAGCTGATCGTCCCGACCGGATTGAGCGATCTGGATGCCCCCGAGCTGTATCAGCTCGACGCCGATCCGGCCGAATTGCGCGACCTGGCCGGGGTGCAATCCGACCGCGTGGGGCGGTTGATGGGGACGCTCGACCGGTGGTGGACCCCGGACCCGTGACGGGTCTCCCTGGTAATTTGGGGTTTGCAGCGAGGGCCGCAATCCGTTATCCGTGGAGGTTCGACTCCGCGTCTCAAGGCGTGGGGCACTCCGCGACTCGAACCCAATGGAGTTTCGTCATGGCCCAGGCCCAAACCGGCAACACGGTCCGCATCCACTACACCGGCCGGCTGGCCGATGGCACCGTCTTCGATTCCTCGGACGGCCGGCAGCCGCTCGAATTCACGATCGGCGACAGCCAGGTCATCCCCGGCTTCGAGGAGGCCGTCACCGGCATGGAGGCGGGGCAGGAGACGACGGTGACGATCCCTTCCGATCGAGCCTACGGCGCCCATCGGGAGGAACTGGTCTTCGACGTGCCTCGGGACCAGTTCCCCGACGACCTCGACCCGCAGATCGGCCAGCAGTTGCAGATGACCAACGGCAGCCAGACGGCCGTGGTGACGGTCTCGAGCCTCTCTGACGGCTCGGTCACGCTCGACGCCAACCACCCGCTCGCCGGCAAGGATCTGACGTTCGACATCGCCCTGGTCGAGATCCGCTGAGCGTCGCCGGCGGGCAGCAGGCGAGAAACCGCCCAGAACACCGCGAGAGGGGGGAGGACCGGGTTCCTCCCCCCTCTCGTTTTCGTTGGGGATGAGCGGGGCTCGCGGCTCGAAGTCCGCTTGCCGAACCGGCCGAATCTGGTATAGGTTCTCCACGATTCTCGATTGTGCTGATGTGATCGCCTGCTGCGCGAGGGATAGTGTTGCGAGAAAGAGGCCGGGGAACGGCCTCGACGCGGGGCCAGGGAGGGGCGTCATGGCGATTCGAGACGAGACGGTACGCGTCGCGAGACCGGCGCGGCCGCAGGAGTCGCCCGGGCGCCATCACGCCCCGGCACGCCCCCATCATGGCGAGGGGCATGGGCCGGCGGGGAAATGCGAGGGGACCCGTCGACACGCGAAGCTGCTCCCGGCGACACTCGCCCTGATCGTCGGGCTCGCGGCGATCCAACTGTCTCCCACGCTGGCGACCGGGTACCTGTCGGACGACGGGATCACGTCACTGGTTCCCGGGATGCTCACCTACTCGGGCGAGAGCCTGACGACTCGCGTGGTCAATTCCATGCGGGGCGCCATGCTGGACGGGCGGTTCTATCCGCTGCACTGGATTCCGTTCCATGTGGTGTTCGTCGCGATTCCCGACGTGTTTGCCTATCGATGCGTCGTCCTGGTGATGGTGCTCGGGAATCTCGCGCTGTTCGCCACGTTCGTCCGGTCGTTGACCGGCGACGGCGGCCTGGCCTGCCTGGCGTCGATCGGGACGGTCTGCGCGATGCAGGTGCGCGCGTTCCATGATCCGATCCTCTCGTTCTTCGGCCTGTTGCAGATCGTCGTCGGATTGCTCTTGGTTTCGCTGATCGCGCTGGACGCGGTGCTGAAGGGCCGGAGCCGCGCCTGGCTGGCGGTCAGCGTGATGGCCTGGCTGATGGCGATGCTCACCTACGAGGTGACCTACCCGCTGTTCGTGCTCCACCTGCTGCTGATTGCGTATCGGCGCGGGAAATGGCGGGATCGCGTGCGGGACGCCGTGCCGGTGCTGCGGGTGGTGGCCCTGTGTGTGGGCGTCTCGCTCCTGCTGCGCTGGCTGCATCCGAGCGACATCCCCGACCCCGGCGGACAGACACCCGGTTATGTTCATGCCATGAACCTTGATGCGGGCAGGGTTCTGACGACCCTGGGCCGCCAAGGGGCCTCGGCATTGCCATTGGCGTCATTCATCGACGATCCGGCCGGGCTGTTCGGAGGGGTCCGCGACCCGGCCGCGTTCGTGCGGTGGGTCGGGAGTACCGAGGTGCTGTGGCCGGTGCTGCTCGCCGCGCTGGCGTGTTCGCTGGGCTTCCGGCAGCTTCGCGAGGGGGAGGAAGCCCCCTCGCGGCGGGACCACCGGTTCGTCCTGGCGATCGGGATCGCGCTGGCCGTCTTGCCGGGGCTGACGACGTCGGTTTGCCAGAAATATCAGGAGCTGGTCACCCCGGGCACGGGGTATGTTCCCGTCTACATCCAGTATTATGGCGTGGGGTTGGTGCTGGCCTCGGGCATGGGGGCGCTCGCGACACGGTGGGGCCGCGCCGGGAGTCGATCGCGATTGGTGCTGCGGGGGGCCATGGCGATGACGCTGGCGGGGGCGATCGGCGTGTCGTACAGGGCGATCGACGCGACGTGCGAGGCGCTCGTTTCACCCCCCGGCTCGGCGCATTTCAACGAGACGGCGTTCCGGATGGAGGGGGGCTGGCATCACGCGCGGGTCAATCTGGAGGCCGCGCTGCGGGCCGGGCTGCTGGAGGAGGTGCCGGAGTATTCACACCTCTACCCGGCCAACGAGTATGCCCCCTGGCATTCGACCGTGTTCAGCCTGTTCTTCTACGCGATGAACGCGGAGAAGATCCTCGCGGTCATGCCCCCGTCGTTCGTGGACGGCAGCTCGGCCTCCGCCGGGGCCCACCAGACGCTCCTGAACCAGAAGCCCATGATGGCAGGATCACGTTATCGAATCGCCGATACCTGCTTCGGCCCCAGGTCGGGCTATGTGCTGGTCTGGCCCGAGGGGGATGGGGCGGATCGGCAAGGCGCCCCGGCCCGCCTGTTCGTGCGATACCCGGAGGCCCATCGCGACGGGGCGGGCACGTCCTTCCGACTGACGGGCACGGCGTCGAACCCGGACGCGGGGGGGATCTACTCCAGGCGGCTCCACGAGCTTCCCTTGCTGAGGACCGGGACGGGCTGGCGCCTGTACGACCTGGGCGACGAGCTTTCACGCGTCCGGCCGGAGACGCTGTCGCTGATTTACCGCCCTTGATGTCGGGCGTCTCGGGGAGTCTCGGCCCCGGGGGCGAACAGGTCGCGGAGGCGGATGCGGACGCGGGCGGAGGCCTCGCCGTGGGCCTGGTACTGGGCCCGGGCGAGCTGCTCCTCGACGGGGCCGAGGGTCCAGCAGGCTTCGGCCGGGAGCTGCTCGATCGGCGGCCCGGTGTCGTCGTTCAGGGGGCAGATGTCGCGCAGCTCGACCAGGGAGTCGCCGTCGGCCTCGTCGAGCCAGCGGAGGGGGTAGCCCTGCGTCCGGCAGACGTAGGGCCGATGCTCGTAGATGCGGCACGCCCCCTGGTCGTCGAGGAAGGCGCAGACGCCGGCCGGGTGGGGGGCCTCGTTGGCGAGCAACGGGGCGTGATGGCGGCGGATGAGGTCGGCCTCGACCGGGAAGACCGTCAGGTCATCGACGCAGCAGGAGGCGCAGCCGCGGCGGCACTGGAGCCGGTCGCGGTGCATCACGTCGAGCGGCCGGGTGAGTCGATCGACCGCCTGGTGCAGGGCGGCGATCGGGTCGGGGTCGGGGTCGGTCTCGGGGTCGGGGGGGTTGGTCGGATCGGGCACGCGGTCACGGGCTCCGGGGGCGATTCGCGATAGGGGCATCCATTACCCTTCGCGTTCGGCCATGATCATGCGGTGATGGTGGGAGAGCAGGACGTAATTCGTGAACGCGAGGTAACCCAGCAGAAGGGTGAGGATGATCGCCTGCGCCCAGATGGCGGCGAGGGCCGCGCCGGTGCCGGCGGCCAGGAACGAGACGATGTGCGCCCGACGCGCCCCGTGGCGCGGGCTGAGCCGGTCGAGCATCGTCATCATGAGCTGCCCGCCGTCGAGCGGCCAGATGGGAATCAGGTTGAGCACGCTGTAAATGATGTTCAGGATCAGGAGCGTGGAGAGGGCCAGCTCGACCTCGGGGCTGAGGGCGACGTTGGAGGTGACGAGGATCGCCCAGAGGATGACCGCCGCGATGGCCAGCAGGAACCCGGCGACCGGCCCCATCAGGGTGACCAGCAACCGCGCGCCGAACCCGCGTTGCTCGCGATCGGAGGCGCAGACGCCGCCGAAGCCGTGCAGGACGATCCAGGGCTGCTCGCCGCCGAATTTGGCCGTCAGGCCGTGGCCGAGTTCGTGGACGAGGACCGAGAGGAACACGCAGGAGGCGATGATCAGGGTGTTCTCGGGGGCGGTCTCCCCGCCGAATCGCAGGCCGATGAGCGCGGCGAGGAGCCAGAAGAACGGCGTGACCCGGATCGGGATGCCGAACAGTCGGAAGTTCAGGTCGAGGCGGGTTTGGCTCGGGATGCCGAACATGGAAGCGGGTCCTTTGTCGCCGGGGAGGGGCCGATCCCGTCAGCCCCGGGCGTTGCGGTCGTCGGTCGGGCGGGTCTCGGGGGAAGCGGGCGTGGACTGCCCGGCCACCGTCGTCTCGACCAGGTGGAAGCGGCCGCCGGGCAGGGTGAAGCGGATCAGGTCGGCCGGGGCGCCGGGGGCGATGACCGGCTCGGGCCGGCCGATCAGGCGGGCCGGCCGGGTCGAGGCGCAGGCGACGGCCTCGCCCGCCGAGAGGCCGGCGGCCTGCATCAATCGGTCGATGCCGATGGGCAGGGGCCGATTCGCCCCGGCCAGGTAGGGTGTGCCGGCCACGACGACCCGGCCCGACGCCTCGACCGCCCAGCGGCCATAAGTCCCCGGCGGCAGGCCGGCCAGGGGGCTGGCGTCGCTGACCAGGACGACGCGATCGGGCGTCTTGGCGCGGACGAGGACGCGGATCACGTCGTCGTCGAGGTGGTGGCCGTCGGCGATGAGCGAGGCGCAGAGGCGGTCCTCGGCGGCCTGGGTCCAGATCGGGTTCGGATGCCTCGGGAGCTGGGCGACGATGCCGTTGCCGAGGTGGGTGCTGAGGCGTGCCCCGGCATCGGCGGCGCGTCGGATCGTCTCGGGATCGGCGGCCGAGTGGCCGAGGGCGACGGTGACCCCCGAATCGACCACGCGGCGGATCAGGTCCAACGCTCCCGGGCGTTCGGGGGCGAGGGTGAGGATGGTGACCCGGCCTCCGCTGGCGTCCTGGAGCTGCTGGAACGAGGTCCAATCGGGGTCGCGGATGGCCTCGATCGGGTGGGCGCCGCGGTAGCCGTCGTCGGGGGAAAGGAAGGGGCCTTCCAGGTGGATGCCGGCGACCCGGTGGGCGACCCGGGGATCGGCCTCGCAGGCGGCGGCGATGGTGGAAACGCCGTGCCGCATGTCGTCGAGCGGGGCGGTGATGAGGGTCGGGCAGATGCGCGCCGACCCGTCGGCATCCTGCGCGAGGACGATCTCGCGGACCTGCTCGACGGTCAGGGTCGGGTCGGAGAACGAGACGCCGAGGCGGCCGTTGGTCTGGATGTCCCACAGGGCCGGGGCGATCCAGGGGTCGTCGGGGCCGATCGCCTCGGGGCCGTTGGCGGCCTCGACCGAGGCGATCTTCGGGCCGTCGAGCGTGACGCGGAGCCAGCGACCGTCGGTCACCTGGCGGGCAACGATTGCAGACACGGTCATCACTTCCCGTTCTCGTTCTCGATCAAGACGACGTTGTCGACGCGGCAGACGACATCCTGGAAGTCGTCGTTGGTCGAGTATTCCCAGCCGATCAGGTAGCTGTTCGGCACCTTCTCGCCCGTCTCGGGATCGACGTAGGGGTAGATCATGGCCTTGTACGGTTGTTCGGCCAGGCGATCGTTGATGGCGCGGACCTCGGCGGGCTGGGTGAAGACGCCGCCGTCCTCGAGCCCGTCGTTGGAGAGCCAGAAGCCGAAGACGCGGTCGCCGGGGTCGATCGAGACGGTCGAGCCGTCGAGCAGCGGGGGGGGGATGTTCTCCCAACGCTCCAGATCGCGGCCTTCGTGCTTGAATTCGTAGGCCCACAGCTCCCGCTTGGTCGGCTGGCCGGGCTCGGCGCCGGGGACGTAGATGCCGCCCCGGTTGACGGTGACGAGGCCGAGGGCGAGGATCGGCGTGTAGGAGATCGGGCCGTCGCCGGCCTTGCGGAAGAGGCCGGGGGTGGCGTCGGCGGTGGTCTCAAGGGGGTTGAGCAGGTCGTCGAACATGTCGAGCCCGTAGATCCCCTTGAGGATGGCGACCCAGTCCGGCTCGTTCGGGCCGGGGGTGATCCTCGGCTG
Source organism: Tautonia sp. JC769 (assembly GCF_040717455.1). Classification (NCBI taxonomy): domain Bacteria; kingdom Pseudomonadati; phylum Planctomycetota; class Planctomycetia; order Isosphaerales; family Isosphaeraceae; genus Tautonia; species Tautonia sp. JC769. The sequence continues at coordinate 19,581 of NZ_JBFEFH010000034.1, read as the reverse complement.
GTTCGGCGACTGGGCGGCGGCCGACCCGGCCAGGGCGAGCAGGGCGACGAGCGGCGGGAGGCATCGGAGTCGGGGCATCGCGGTCTCTCGTCTTCGAGGGGAGTTCCATGCGGGTGGGGCGAGTTCGCGCCGAAGAGGCCACCATGGTAGCAGGTCGAGGCGATGCCGGGAACGGGCGCGAGCGGCCGCGAGCGGGTCGCAGGAGGGGGAATCGGGCGCCGGAGCCTCGATCTTTCACGAAGACATGCCGTCTGGCCCCCCTTTGGGACGATTCCCGCAGCAGGTCGCGGGGCGATCGTCACCAAAGGGGAGAGACGGGACGGTCGGTCGATCAGTCACCCAGGAAGGCCGCCCGGGGGAGCATGCGGGCGGGGAGGGTCGGCAGGTGGGGGAGCCGCTCGGGGCGGGCGAATTCGGCACGGGCGGCGAGGGTCGGCCGGGGGCGTTGCAGGGCGAACAGGTTCGGCCGGGGGACGTTCATCGCGGCGGGATGCTGCATCATCCGGGCCGCGGCGAGGCGGGTCGGCCGCTCGACGGTGTTCAGCGCGGCCGGGCCGACGGGGACGGGCAGGGGCCTCGCCCTCCGATGCGACTGGTGGATGTAGATCGTCAGGGGGTCGGAGACGGCGAATTCGTTGACGTCGAGCCGGATCGTCCCGGTGGTCGGGGCGATGATGGCCTCGCCGGTCTGGGTGAAGGTGCCGGTGGTGGGGAGGATCTGGCCGACGCCGTCGGAGAGGGTGCCGGTCCGGCCGCTCTCGTCGCCCGTGCCTTCGGAGAAGGTGCCGGTCCGGCCGCTCTCATCGGCCGTGCCGCCGGAGAGGGTGCCAGTCCGGCCGCTCTCGTCGGCGGTGCCGCCGGAGAGGGAGCCGGTGAGGTCGGGGGTGGTGACGGTGCCGGTCACCTCGGTCTCGAAGACACTGAACTCGACGGGCCCGTCCGACTCGAACTCGCCGGCGCCGACGCCGACCACATCGATGTCGATCTCGAGGGTGCCGAAGATCTCGTCGGTGAGCCCTTCGGCCTCGGCCACGGTGCCGTCAAGGTCGGACTCGAATCCGTTGATCGACACGTCGCCTTGCAAGTTGGAGATGGTGCCGGCTTCGAGCGAGAGATTGCCCTGGAGGTTGGAGATCGTGCCGGGGTCGAGGCTCAGGTTGCCCTGGAGGTTGGAGATCGTGCCGGGGTCGAGGCTCAGGTCGGCTTGCAGGTTCTCGAGGGTGGTGCCGTCGATGGCCAGGTCGCCGGTCAGGCCGGTCAGGGTGGTGGCGTCGATCGTCTGGGAGCCGTCGAGGAACCCGACGGCCTGCTGCCGGACGATGATCGAGTTCATGTCGGCCCGGATCGTCGACGGCAGCTCGAAGGTGGCGCGATAGCGGCCGAGGAAGTTGGTCGGGGCGGTCGTCAACGGCTGGCCGTTGTTCAAGACATTCCCCTGGGCATCGAGGCCGAAGACCTCGACCACGGTGGCGACGTTGTTCGCGGGCGGCTGCGCGGTGCCGACGACCGTGATGGGGGTCGGCTGCGTGATGACCACCCGACCATGACCGACCCGGACGAACGGCGAATCCGCCACGACCTCGACGGTCGGCTTGGCGTTGATCAGGACACTCATCAAGGCTCGCGTTTCGAGCACTTCCGGCAAACTTGACTCAAAGCGGTGAGCTTGACGCGATCGGCGCGGCATTGTGCAATCACTCCCTGATTTCAAAGCAAGCCGCCAACCTCCTCTTGGCGTTCCTTCAGCGGGGTCTTCACAGCGAAGAACCTCGCGTCCTTGAGTGGTCGATTCAGAAGCGTTCTATCGGCGATCGCCCGGGAGACGATCGACGGCAAAATGGACACCCGCGTGGAATCCCGATCGACTGATCCGACCAACATGGAGAATCGATCGATCGGGCCGAGGCGCTCAGGACGACCGCTCGCCGGCCCCCGGGGGTCGAACCCCAGGGAGAAGGGTTCGGCCCCGGAAGCCGAACACGTAGCGGTCAGCGGTGGAGCATCGAATCGAGCGAGGGGATGACGTAGGTGCCCAGCTTCATCTGGTCGAAGATGGCAGGCTCGGAGGCGTAATCGCGGGCGGTTTCCAGCGAGATGAGATCCTTCTTGTAGAGGTCGTAGAGATATTTCTCGAAGATGAACGAGGCCGAGGCGTCCTGCTGCATGCCGATCTTGATGCCGATGGTGTTGCCGGCGAGCACGCTGTCGGCGATGGCCTTGGTGTCGTTGAACAGGAACTCGAGCGCCGGGAGGCGCCCGCCGCCGTTTTTCGGCACGAGGCGCTGGCAGATGACGCACTTCAAGGCGTCTCGGAGCTGGAGCTTGACCAGGTCGCGCTCGACCGGGTCGAAGAAGCTCACGACGCGATTGACGACCTCGTAGGCGGTCCCCGAGTGCAGGGTGCTGATGACGAGGTGGCCGGTGGCGGCGGCGTTGATGGCCGACCGGATGGTGTCGGGGTCGCGCATCTCGCCGATGACGATCACGTCGGGGTCGTGCCGCAAGGCGCCCCGGACGGCCTCGTGGAAGGTGCCGATGTCCTCGCCCACGTCGCGCTGGGAGACGACCGACTTCTTGCTCTTGTGGACGTACTCGACCGGCTCCTCGATGCAGAGGATATGCAGCGACTTGTGGGCGTTGATCCAGTCGACCACCGAGGCGACCGTCGTGCTCTTGCCGCTGCCGGTCATGCCGGTCACGAGGATGAGGCCGAAGTGCAGGCCGCCGAGGCGTTCCATGGCGGACCGGGGGATGTTCAGGTCCTCGAACGAGGGGATGGTCTCGGGCAGGAATCGCATGGTGCAGTGCGGGACGCTCGCCTTGACGAAGGCCGAGACGCGGGCGTATCCCAGGCCGACCTGGTGGTAGATGAAGCTGCACTGCTGGCGCTCGGCGAACTCCTCGGCGTGCTTCTCGGGGGCGATGTCGTGGATGAAGGCGTGGATCTGCTCGGAGGAGAGCGAATCGAACGCCTGGACCCGCCTCAGGACGTTGTCGACGCGGAAGACCGGCGGGGCACCCGGGTACAGGTGCACGTCGCTGGACTTGAACTTGATCATCGCCTTGAACAGCGTCTCGGGGCTCAGCGGGGTGGTCCGGTACTCCTCGCCGTGGACGCGCCAGACCTCCGGCAGCGGGAAGGCCTTCGAGAGCAGGTCGCAGGCGTCGTGGAGCTGCTGCACCTTCTCGTCCGAGGAGGCCGAGCAGTGCAGCACCAGCGCGTCGTCCAGCTCCGAGAGTTCGCAGGCCACCGAGCACTCGCTGGCGAAGCCCTCCAGCGCCCGCTTCAAGTCCGGGCCCGGGTCGGGATAGCGGACGGTGAAATCGTGGAAGTCCCCGTCGAAGTGGGGCCTCCAGGCCGCGATCTCGATCCCGCGGCCGTTGACGACCATCCGCCTCGGGGCGCCGTGGATCGACCGCAATTGCTCGTCGGCCACCTGGACGATCGACCAGAAACTATTCTGATGGCCTAAACCGAGCACAACCTCTTTCATGGCTGCACTCCTGATGGTTGAATCGACGAGACGGGGGAACGCTTCCGAACCGGGAGCGAGGGCCGCTCAAGCTCGAGAAAGAGGCGGATCGGGAGCCCGACCGAGAGGACGTCGATGTGCGTTCCAAGGATACACGACAACCCAGTCGGAAGATATGGATTGACGTTGCGTTCTTCGATTTGAATTCGAGCGCCGGGGTGTTGGGACGACGCCCGGGTTTGGCTATGGTAATCCACTCGACAGCCCGATGGCCTTTAATGCTTCAGGACCGCCCGCCATGCCCCAGGCCCCTCAGCGCACCGCGACCGAGATGCAGCTCGTCAACGGATCGGCCGGCGACCCGCTCTTATTCGTCGATTATCCGGCCCGGGACGACGCCCTGCTCTTCGACGCCGGGGAGAACGGGAACCTGAGTGCCGGGCGGCTGGCGGACCTGGCCGCCGTGTTCCTCAGCCATCATCATGTCGATCACCTGGTCGGGTTCGATCGCATCCTGCGGGCGAACCTGGACCGCGACAAGGATCTGCACGTGGTCGGGCCCGAGGGGACGATCGACCGGATCTCGGCCCGGGTGCGGACGTATGACTATCCGTTCTTCCCGTTCCAGAAGCTCCGTTTGCACCTGACCGAGGTGCGGGCGAATGAATTGCGGTCGGCGGTGCTGGAATGGGGGGCGAAGCTGCCGGAGCCGGAAATTTCGGCGCGATCGCTCGCCCCGAAGGACCTCACGCCCACGGTTTTTGAGAACGGCCTGCTGCGGGTCGAGGCCGCCCGGGTCGATCACACGGCGCCGTGCCTGGCCTTCGCGATCGTCGAGACGCCCGGCTTCCACGTCGACGGCCAGGCGCTGCGCGAGGGCCCGCTGCGGCCGGGGGGGTGGGTGAGCCGGGCCCTGGCGATGCTCCGGGAGGGCCAGGCGGACGAGACGCCGGTGGAGATCGACGGGGGCCTGTTCCCACTCGGCCGGCTGCGCGATCGCTACTTCCGCAAGACCCGGGGTGCTCGGATCGCCTATGTCGTCGATACCCTCTGGGGCGACGCGAGCCGACCGGCCCTGATGGAACTCTGCCGCCGGGCGACCCGGTTGTATTGCGACTCGTTCTACGCCCAGGCGGACCTGAAGAAGGCGAAAACCCACAAGCACATGACCGCGACCCAGGCGGCCGAGCTGGCCCGAGACGCCCAGGTCGAGCACCTGACGCTCATTCATTTCTCGAATCGCTATTCCGGCCGTTATTCCGAGCTTGGTGCCGAGGCCGCGGCCATCTTCCCGAACACGTCGGCCGATCTGGACCAGGGGGCAAGCCAGGCGCCCCCCGGCCCCGCCAGGCGACGGCGGCGGGAGGGGTAACGCGATCCTCGCCGTGGCGCCGGGTGTCTGGAACGATCGCGGGGCCATCGTTTTTTTCCCGTAAGATCGGCCCCGCGAGGCCGAATGCTTCTCGAACAGTACGGCAAGACCAACGATCACAACGGACCGGGAGAACCCCAAAAGGGCACGTCATGGACACCGCCGAACCGATCGAACGTGATGCCTCGAAGCGGAGCAGCGTCGAGCCTGAAACGACGACGTGCGACCTCGATCCCGAGGGAGTCTCGACTCCTCAGAAAGTGCGGAACGAGCTGCGCGCCGACGAGGCCGAGCAGAAGATTCGCAACGGCATCGCGATCAGCAACGCCGTCATCGTCGGCCGGCTCCGCCTGCGAGGGACGTTCGAGAAGCCGGTGCGGTTGCAGAACGTCGAGATCCCGAACCTCATGATTGACGGCGCCGTCTTCGCTGCAGAGGTGATCTTCCGAAGCTGCCGCCTGAACCGGCCGATCATCCAGCGCAAGACGCGGTTCGAGGGCGGGCTGTCGATGCAGGGGAGCGACCTCTCCCGGGCGAAGTTCGACGACGTGAAGATCGTCGGCAAGGCGAACTTCCAGGGCGTCCGGTTCCGGAGCAAGCTGGACATCCTCCGCGTCCGCTTTTACGAGCCGGTCAACTTCTGGGAGGCGCGGTGCGACGGCTGGGTCGATTTCAAGATGTGCCAGTTCGACGGCCTGGCCGACTTCCGGAGCCTCTGCGCCGAGGAAGGGATCACCGTGCGATCCTGCACGTTCCTGGGCGACTTCCTCTTCCGGGGGGCGAGCGTGGCCAAGAAGTGCGAGTTCAACGGATCAACGTTTGCAAGGTTGATCGACTTCTCGAAGGCAAAGCTGCACGACTACGTCTACCTGGAATCGATCACCCTCCACGAGGGGGCCCGGTTCGCCTTCTGGAACGCCGTGGCCGAGCGGGTGCAGGTCCGTCCCGAACAGCTCGAGGGGCGGATCGCCAGCGAAGGCGAGCGGGACCACGCCAGGGCCATGTGCGAATACGGCCTCTTGAAGCGGAACTACGAGGCCCTGCACTGGCACGAGGAGGAAGACTGGGCCTTCTACCACTTCAAGGTCAACGAGCGGCGATCGAAGCCGAGGACCTGGGCCCGCCCGTGGTCGAAGCTGAGCCAGGCGTTCGAATGGCTCGTGCTCGACCTGGGTTGCCGATACGGCACCAGCCCGTTCCGCACGGTGGCCGCCGCGCTGGTGATGATCGTCGCGTTCAGCCTTGTGTACATGATGGGAGTGACCATGCTGCCCCTCGAAGCCGGGAAGGTCCCCTTCGACGGCGAGCCGACGACGCTGGCCAACCGGGTGGTCATCGGCCTGGTCACCAGCGTCTCGGCCTTCACCGACGGCCTGGGGAGCCTCCGCGAGACGGCCAAGGGGTGGATGAACCTGTTCCTGGTGGCCGAGTCGCTGCTCGGGACGCTCGTCTGGGGCCTGTTCATCGTGGCGTTCAGCCGGAAGGTCATTCGCTGATTCGGGGGAAACGGGGGGGATAGGATGTCCCCCGCTCTCGGCAGATCACTCGGAGGACGATAGAATCTGACGTGCTTCGATCTGCCATTGTTGGGGAACGTCATGGCCACGACCACTTATCCGCACCTCATCGAGACTGCCGAAGGACTCCCCATCATTGAGGGCACGCGCATCAAGGTCCTGTTCATCGCCCGCGAGCGGCTCGCCGGGAACGATGCCGACGCCATCCAGCGCCTCCTTCCCGACCTGACGCTGGGGCAAATTCATTCGGCGTTGGCCTATTACTACGACCATCAAGCCGAGATGGATGAGGAGATCGTGCGGCGAGACCGGATGTTCGAGCAGCGGAAGGCCGAGGCGGCCGAGTCTCCTCTGAAGCGGAAGCTCAAGGACCGAGGTTTGATCCCGTGAGCCTCCGGCTGAACCTCGACCATCACGCCCCGTTTGCCGTGGCCGAAGTGCGTGGGAACCTCCGAACCCGAGGGCCGGGCGGCGTGTCTGACGCGGATTGGGCGAGGTGACACGTACACGGAATCGAACCACACGCGAGGGGGCAAGGGGGATGGATCGGCTCGGGTCGAGGAAGGGGGGGACCCGAGGGGCCTTCGTGCAGAAGATCCGCGACGGCCTGGCGGCGGAGTTGCCGCCGATGGCCCGGCTGGCCGGTCCGGTGGTGCTGGCCGAGCTGGGGTGGATGGGCATGGGCCTGGTCGACACGATGTTCGTCGGCCGGCTCAGCGCCGAGGCGATCGGAGCGGTCGGGATCGGCCACGCGGTCTTCTTCATCACGACGATCGCGGGCATGGGGCTGCTGCTCGGGCTCGACACGCTCATCTCGCATGCCTTCGGTGCGGGGACGCTCGACGAGTGCCGCAAGTGGCTCCGGCACGGGATCTACCTGGCCCTGATCCTCTGCCCGCCCTTGATGCTCGTCTGCTGGTTCGCCGGGGGGCAACTGGAGCGGATCGGCATCGAACCGGCCGTCCGGCCCGATGCGGAAACGTACGTCCGGCTGGTGACGCTCAGCCTGCCGCCGTTGTTGCTCTACACGGCCTTCCGGCGCTACTTGCAGGCGCAGAACCGCACCGGGGCGATCGTCTTCGCGCTGGTGTCGGCCAACCTGGTGAACCTGGTGGTCAACTGGCTCCTGATCTTCGGCAACCTCGGCTTCCCGAGGCTCGGCGTGGCCGGGGCGGCCTGGGCGACGGTGATCTCTCGGGGGTGGATGGCATTGGTCCTGCTCCTGGAGATCGTCCGGATCGACCGGAAGCTCGGCCCGGAGGCCTGGCGAGGGGGCTGGAGGCCCGAGCGCCGGCGGTTCCGGTCGCTCATCACGCTCGGCCTGCCGGTCGCCGGCCAGTTGATGCTGGAGATGGGGGCGTTCGCCACGGCGACGTTCCTGGTCGGTCGGCTCGACCCGGCCTCGCTGGCGGCGCACCAGATCGCCCTGAACATCGCGAGCCTGACGTTCATGGTGCCGCTCGGGATCAGCTCGGCCGCGGCGGTCCGGGTGGGCCAGGCGACCGGGCGGAAGGACCCGGGCGGGGCGGGCCGGGCGGGATGGTCGGCCCTGGCGCTCGGCACGGCGTTCATGATCGTCGCGGCCATCACCTTCGTGCTGGCGCCGAGGGCAATCCTCTCGATCTTCACCGATCAAGCGGGGGTGATCGGCGTCGGCGTGGTCTTGCTCTGGGTCGCGGCGGTGTTCCAACTGTTCGACGGCGTGCAGGTGATCGCCACCGGGGCGCTCCGGGGTTCGGGAGACACGCGGACGCCGATGCTCGCCAACCTCGCCGCCCACTGGGCGATCGGCCTGCCGATCGGCGTCGGCCTTTGCTTCGGCCTGGGGGTGGGGGTCATCGGCATGTGGATCGGCCTGTCGGTCGGCCTGATCGTGGCGGGATCGCTCTTGCTCTGGGCCTGGTCGCGGCGGGTCCGGGGGATGGCCCCGCGGCCCGCGATCGTGGCCGAGGTGGCCGCGGTCGGCACCTGAGCCGAACGGCCGCCGGGGGCGCGGGCCTTGTCATCCCGGCCGGGGCCCTCGGCTCGCCCGTGCGTCATCTGGTCAGACCCGCCCGGCCGCGATAGCATGAAACCTCGCGTCGTCATGAGGCGACCGACGGCAGGGGTGAGGAGACGATGAAGAGCAGGGCGGCGGGCGGCGGGCGGGGGATGTCGCTGGAGGAACTGAAGCAGGCGATCCGGGCGGCCGACCCGAACGCCGTGCTCGTGCCCCCGCGCATCCTGAGGCGGGTCATCAAGCACGACCGGAAGATGGCCTCGCTCGGGTTGCAGGTGCCGCACCGCAAGACCTACGTGCTCGACGCCAACACCGCCACCAGCATCCTGGAGCGGGATGAGATGGGGCTCGATGTCGAGGCCGAGGCCGCCCTGACCGGCTCGGTGATCCTGCTGGCCGAGCCCCCCCCGGAACGCCTGGCGACCATGACGCGCGGCCAGATCTTGCTGCGCTACTGGCGGATGCTCTTCCACGCGAGGATCGACGAGGAGCTGGAGCACCAGCGGCGCGGCGGGTTCCTGTCCGACTCGATCGTGCGGTCGCGGGTCGATCGGATCGGCCAGACGGTCATCGACGAGGCCCGGATGGTCCTCCGGCTCGAAGACTACCTGCTGCCCCCGCGCGACCTCTGGGAGGTGTACCGGGAGTTCACCGCCGTCTACCTGGAGCTGCGGCACTTCGCCCCGCGATTGCTCGGCTCGTACTTCCCGTCGATCGAGGATCGCGAGGCGGTCGACGCCGTCCTGGCCGAGGACGTGAACGCCCCGGCCCTGTTCGACCGGACCCGGCCGCCGGGGGCCCCCGAGCCGGCCGCCCTCGGAGCCCTGATCGAGGCCGCGGCCGACGAGCCGCCGCCCCCCGACGAGGCGGTCGGCACCTGCCCCTTGCCCGCCCCGCAACCGGCCCGACGGCTGGCCGAGCGGCTCGTCCGGCGCTCGGAACGCTCCGACCGGCGCGGGAATGTCGTGCGGGCGGCGATCCAGTTGGCCCGGTCGTCGAAGTTCCTCGACCCGCTCGGCCCCCCTTCGGCGTCGAATCCCTGGGCTAAGGCCCGCGCCGCCCTCGGCGAGCTGGGGGAGCGGCTCGTCGAGGCGCTGGGGCTCGACCCGAACGAGGCCGACGACTGGCGCCGCGCCTTGCCGGCCCTGCTGGCCCCGGCGTCGGAGGGGATCTGGGCCGTCGAGGCCCGGCTTCTGTTCGACCTGCAGAAGCTCTGCGTCGATTACGAGCGGCCGATCTACACGGTCGACCTCGTCGAGTGGCTCCTGACGATCGGGCGGCGGCCGATCAAGCGATTGCTACCGCATCAGCGCGAATTGCTGGCGGTCAAGCACTTGCGGTCGGCGCATCGCCGCCTGCGGCACGCGCGGATCTCCGATCCCGACCGCCGGAGGCTGGCCCACCTGATCTCCGGGGCCCTGCACCGCGCCGAGGTCACGCTGCGCGACCAGTGCCGCGAGCCCCTGGCCGACGCCCTCCGCCAGACCGGTTTCCAGCCCCGGACGGTGGCCGAGCACGTCTCGTTCGACAAGTCGGTCGAGGAGCTGCTCGACAAGGTGGTGGAGCAAGGCTTCCTGACCATGAGCGACCTGCGCGACGCGGTCGCCAGGAACCACGTGAAGCTGCCCGACCTGTCCGGCGCCCGGGAATTCTTCCGGGGCGACCGCCTGCTGCGGGCCAACCGGCGGATGGCCGTCTCGCTCGACGGGATTTACCGGCGCGGCGAGGTCTACCTGAGGTGGTTGCAGCGGTTCAGCTCGCTGGCGTTTGGCACAGTGGTCGGCCGGTTCCTGGTCAACTACGTCGTCCTGCCGTTCGGCGGGGCGTTCGTGGTGCTGTTCTTCGTCGACCACCTGTTCGCGGTCGTCACCAAGCAGCTCGGCTACGGGTTGGACCCCGAGAAGGCGGCCGAGGCGGCCGAGCTGGTCGTGGCCGGAGCAGGGGGCCTGATCGAGGCCGTCGAGACGACGGCCACCGCCGCCATCAGCGGGACCGGCTCGGGCCTGGGGGCGATCGCGGCGCAGATGGCCGAGACCGCGGCCGATGCCGTCTCGGTCGTCGCCGCCGAGGAGCTGCTCAGCCTTCGACGCGAGGCCGAGGCGGCCGGCACGCTCGACGTGGGGGACCATTCCGGCGGCCTGCACCTGATCCCGCACGACCTGGAGGCCTGGGTCTGGGTGACGCTCGTCTCGGGCGTCTTCCTGATGGGTCTGATCCACCTGCCCTGGTTCCGCCGGCAGGTGTCCCGGCTCCTGCGGTCGCTTTACGAGGTCGCAAAGGGGGTCCTCTTCGATTTCCCGCGCTGGGTCTTCCGCCAGCATTACATCCGGCTCCTGATCAGCACGAGGAGCTTCCAACTGCTCTGGCGGATGCTGGTCAAGCCGATCGGCCCGGCGTTGCTGCTCTGGCTGGTCCTGGGCCTGATCGGGGTGGCCCCCGAGCAGGCCCGCAGGCTGGCCCTCGGCATGTTCATCGCGTTCGGGCTGGTCTTGAACCTGCGGGTCGGCCGGGACATGGAGGAGATCACCTCCGATTACCTCGTCCGCACCTGGCGGGTGATCCGGGTGAACATCTTCGGCGACCTGTTCCGCTTCATCATGGACTTCTTCGCCCGGGTGCTCGAATACGTCGACCGCCTGCTCTACACGGTGGACGAGTGGCTCCGGTTCCGGGGGGGCGAGAGCCGCGTCTCGGCCGTCATCAAGGCGATCCTGGGCGTCTTCTGGTTCTACATGACCTATGCCGTGCGGTTCATCATCAACCTGCTGGTCGAGCCGCAACTGAACCCGATCAAGCACTTCCCGGTCGTCACCGTCTCGCACAAGGTGATGGCCCCGCTGTTGATCCTGATGATCCCGCCGCTGGCCGAGGCGCTCGACGACAAGGAGCTGGCGACGACCATCTGGTTCCTCACGCAGTTGCTCCTGCCCGGCGTGTTCGGCTTCCTCGTCTGGGAGCTGAAGGAGAACTGGCGGCTGTACGACGCGAACCGGCCGAGGCACCTGCCCCGGGTCCTCGTCGGCAGCCACGGCGAGTCGATGTCGCGCCTGTTGCGCCCGGGTTTTCATTCGGGGACCCTGCCCCGGACCTTCCGCCGGATGCGCCGGGCCGCCCGCAAGCGGGCGCGGCTGCCCGAGTTCGAGGTCCGGCTGGAACAGCTCCGCGAGCAGCGCCACCACGTCGAGGAATCGGTCGCGCACTTCATCCATCGCGAGCTGATCAACCTGCTCGCCTACACGAGAGCCTGGGACGACCTGGAGACGGAGATCGCCGCCGTCGAATCGAGCTCGAACCGCTTACAAGTCTTCCTGCGGGTGGCCGAGCTGGGGGACGAGCCGCTCGTGCTCGTCTTCGAGCACGCGTCGGGATGGATCCTGACGGACGTCGACGCCCCGGCGTGGGTCGAGCACCTGTCCGACGACCGCCGCCGCGTGCTCCAGGCCGCCCTGGCCGGCCTGAACCAGATGGCCGGCGTCGAGCTCTCCGTGCCGCAGGTCACCCACGTCTTGCCGCCCGAGGTCCGCTCGTTCGGCTTCTCCGACGAGGGGCTGATCGTCTGGGTCGGCGACCGCTTCCAGACCGAGGCCACCTACGACCTGACCGCCGAGACCCGATTGCTCTACCCGTCCGTCACCGGCCCCCGGCCGATCCCCCCCTTGCCCACGATCGAGGCCGACCGCCTCCTGCTCGACCACGACCCGATCACCTGGGCCCGCTGGGTCGAGACCTGGGAAGCCGAGCGCGACGGCCAGGCCCCCCCCGAACCCTTCCGCCGCGCCTTCCGCCTGCTCGCCGACCCCGAACCGAGCCAGGCCCCGGCCTGAGGTGCGGCCATTCCACGTTGAGACACCACAACGGGAAATGGCCATACATCAATGATCGATCGCAATTCAAGGAGAGGGCGCATCCGGATGCGGTCATTTGTAATCACGGAGAAATGGCCGAAAGGCACGCCTGGAGATCCTCACGCGACAGATGATCATACTCCTGGAGAATTTGATCGAACGTCCACCCGTGTGCCATCCGATCGACGACGAACTCGACGGCAATACGAGTTCCCTTGATGACCGGCTTGCCCACCAGCACCTTTGGGTCGACCGCGATGTGATCGCGCCAGTCCATGGACGATTCCCCTTTGATTCAATGGTGTCGAAGGGCAGTACTCAGCCCGCCCTTCTGTCGACAAAAGTCCGCCGTTACTCCCCGGCATACCGAAGGGGCCAGACCTCCGACTCGGTGCGCTCGGTGTCGAGATACTGCGTGATCGCCGCGACGATCTTCGGGTGATCGGCGGACACGTCGGTCGTCTCGCCCAGGTCGTTGGCCAGGTCGTACAGCTCGAGCGGGCCGTCGGGCGAAAGGCGAACCCCCTTCCAATCGCCCATGCGGGCGCCTTGCTTCGAGGCGCGGCCTTCGTGGAATTCCCAGTACAGGAACTCGTGATCCTCCTGCTCGCGGCCGGCGGCCTCGGCGCCGAGGAGGGCGGGGACCATCGAGATGCCGTCGAGGTCGTCGGGCAGTTCGGCGACGGCTTCCGATCCGGCCAGCTCGGCCAGGGTGGGGGGGACGTCCCAGAAGGTCCAGACCTGATCGCTGACCGCCCCGGCGGGCACGTGGCCGGGCCATCGGACGATCATCGGCACGCGGATGCCCCCCTCGTACAGGTCGCGCTTGATGCCGCGCAAGGGGCCGTTGCTGTCGAAGAAGTCGGGGGAATAGTCGCGGCCCCCTTCGCGGTGCGGGCCGTTGTCGGAGGTGAAGAAGATGATGGTGTCGTCGTCGATCCCGAGGTCGTCGAGCGTGGCCATCAGGCGGCCGATGTCGCCGTCCATCCGGGCGATCATGGCCGCCTGGCCCTTCATGGGGTCCGGCCAGTCCTTGTCGGCGAAGCTGCCGTAATCGGGGACTTCCATGCCGTCGCCGGTCGCCCGCGAGCCTTCATTGTTGGCGTGAGGGATCGTCAAGGCGAGGTAGAGGAAGAAGGGGCCGTCGCGGTGCTGCTCGACCCAACCGAGCGCCTCCTCGGCGAACAGGTCGTGCGAGTAGGTCACGCGCTCGACGGCCACACCCTCGTCGGGGCCGATGACGTTCCCGGGGATCTCGACCCGCTCCTCCTGCCGCCAGAGGTGATCCGGATAGTAGTTATGGGCGTGCTTCTGATTCAGGTATCCGAAGAAGTGATCAAACCCCTGCTTGTTCGGCACCCCGGTCGATCCCGGCTCGCCGAGGCCCCACTTGCCGACCAGCGCGGTCTGATACCCGGCGGCCTTCAGGGCCTCGGCCACGGTCACATCGTCGGGCAGGAGGGGGACGCGGTCGTTCCCCCGCACCCGAGCATGCCCCGAGTGGTAGCCGGTCATCAAGACGCACCGCGAGGGGGCGCAGACGGTGCTGCCCGCGTAGACCTGGGTGAAGCGTGTCCCTTCGGCGGCGAGGCGGTCGAGATTGGGCGTCGGGATGGTCTCCTGGCCGTAGCTCCCCAGGTCGCCATAGCCGAGGTCGTCGGCCATGATGAAGATGATGTTCGGCGGCGTCGCGTCGGCCTCCTCGGCGGGAGGCGACGCCCCCCTGGCGATCGGGCCGGACGCAATCCAGATGACCAGCGAAAGTCCCAGGGCGATCCGGGCGGCGGTCGTCGGCATGACGGTCCGTCCTCCTCGTGGTGTGTTGCGATGCGGCGCGAGCACGGTGCGATCCCTTGGCCGTCGCGGTCTCCCCCGCGACGGCCGACGGTCGTCCTTCACCTTATCCGGATCACCCCGGCCTCGCCACCTCCGCGACGGACCGAGGCCCGGGCCAACCCTGCTGGTCAACCCGGGCCGCATCGCACCTTCGCCAAAAGGCGCCGCCTCACGAGGCGACGGGCACGAGCTCCACGTCGATCTTCTGGTAATACAGCGCGGTCAGGCCCTCGAAGGCCGAGTCCGTGCCGACGAGCAGCCAGAGGTTCCCCTCGGCATCGGCACGGACGGGGACGGCATGGGTGTGTTCGAACGTCAGGGACGCGTACGGCTGGGGGCCCGACTCGACCGGCTCCTGGCCGTTGGCGATGGTCCCCACGACGGAGGCCGCGGCTCCCCCCTGGCTTTGCTGCCCCTTGTCGACGTTGAGCCACACCTCGCCATCGGCGGCCACGGGCAACGGCTCGACCGCAGACGCGCCGGCCTTGAGGTAGACGCTCTCCCCCGGGGCCCCCCCGATCCCGAAGGCGCCGCTCGGCGCATCGGAGGCGACGGTGATCGTGAACCGGGCCTCGTACGCCTGGTGGGGCAGGACCCCATCGGCCGTTCCGAGTTTTCGCTTGAGGAACATGAACAGGTCGTCGGAGCGGTTGTGCCCCTGGAGCAGGAAGCCGGTCCCGTCGCCGACCTCGGGGGGCAGCGGCCGGATGCCGGAATCGAGCTCGAAGATCGGGTCGGGATCGACGGGCAGGTCGCTGAAATCGGCCTGCCAGCCCTGGTCCCCCTGGGCGAAATCGAAGGAGGCCGAGACCGTCGAGGCCGGGCCCCCTCGGATGACCGTGATCCGGGCCGAGGCGGACTGGCCGAACGAGTCGGACGCCTCGATTGCGACCGGGTTCGGGCCGTCGGCCAGGGGGACGACGAAGCGATAGCGCCCGACGGCGTCGGCCGTCGTCTCCGCGTCGAAGGAGCCGTCGGCACCCCGGTCGAGCCGGACGGTCGCGCCCGGGGTGGTGCGGCCGACCACGGCCACGACGTCGGAGTCGACCCGGCCGTCCCCGTCGGGGTCGGCGGCCCGGTCGATGCCGAGGGTCGCCTCCAGCGGCCGGATCTGCGTGGAGGCACCGAAGTTCCGGCCCGTGATCAGCAGGTCGATCAGCCCGATCCGGCCGTCGCCGTTGATGTCGAGGACGGGGTCGAAGCCCGAGTCGCCGGCGCGGCCCCCCAGCCCCGACCGGATCGCGAGCAGGTCGGACCGATCGACCCGCCCGTCCCCGTCCACGTCACCCGCCAGGGAGACCTCCAGCGCGAATGCCCCCGAGCTGCCGTGCTGGGCAGTCGTCCGGAGGCTGAGTGCGGCGGGACGGACCGAGGCGACCGTCACGCTGGCGGTGTCTCCCGGGATGTCGGCGCGACGGGTCAGGGTCCGGGCGTCGGCCGGCGAAGATCCTCGGATCGCCGTCGGCCCCGGGTCGAGCGAGCCCTCTCCCAGGGCCCTGGCCTCGATCCGGAGCAGCACCCGGCCCCCGGCGGCCATGCCGAAGTCGGCCGGATCGACCGTCACGGCGATCGGGGTGCCCGGACCGCCGTCGATCACCCCCTGGAACGAGGCGAAGGGCGAGGCGGTCGAGAGGAGATTGCGCCGCTCGATCGGTTCGAGCGTGGGGGCCATCCGCACCCGGCGGGACGACCGACATCGGGGATCTCGGCTCATGGTGACGCACTCAGAAGAGGGGAGGGCCGGCGGCGAATCAGGCCCGATCGCCTGCCGCCGGCGTCTTTGTCTTCGAAATCGCCCCCATCGGGCCGACATCCTCCCGGGGCGTCCCTCCCCGGCAGCCGGTCAGGACAAATGCTCTGGGGGGGCCGCCGGCCGAGGGGCAGGGGGGGGCGACTCCTCCTCCCGAGGGCGATTCATCCGCTCCAGATCGACCAGGCGGTCGATGGGGGCGATCACCAGCACCTCGTCCCCTGGCCCGAGCACGACGCCGTGGTCCGGGTTGACGTTGGTGCCGTCTCGGCCATGATGCATGACGATATTGACCTGTCGGTCGTGCTGGATGTTCCCGATGGTCTGGCCGACCAGCGCACCCTCGGGCGCAATCGTCAAATCGACCAGGTGGACATGCCGCCCGGCGAGCTGGAAATCCTGGTAGACGCGCCGGCCGGTGGCCGCGGCCACGAACGCCGGGGCGGCCACCCTGGCGGTCGAGACGGCCGGCAAGGCGAACGACCCGGCCACCTTCTCGGCCAGCGACTCGTCGAACATCCGCATGACGATCTTCGCGTTCGGGTTCAGGTCGCGGGCGGTCAGGGCGGCGTCGAGGTTCGCCAGGTCGTCCTGCGTGGCCAGGACGACGGCCTTCGCCCGACGGACCCCGGCGGCTTCGAGCGTCTTGATCGTCCGGGCGTCGCCGCGGATGACCGGCACCTCGCGGTCGAGGATCTCCTCGATCAGCTCCGACTCCACGTGCGGCCGCTCGACCACCACCACCAGCTCCCGGAGCTGGAGCATCTCCCGGACGATCTGATACCCGACCGTCCCCAGGCCGACCACGATCACATGCCGCCGATAGACCGATGCCACCATGCGATGCCACTCCGGCAGGTTTCCCTTGCGCGAGAAGACGAGATATCCGAGCCGGATCAACGAGTCGGCCACCGCCCCGAGGCCGATGATCGGCACCAGGAAGAAGGCGAACTGCAAGTACCACTCATCCGGGAACTCCAGCGCCGCCTCGACGAAGATCAGCAGGAAGACGCCGTAACAGGCCTCGGCGAACTCCAGGGTCTCGCCGTCGTGGTGGTAGAACCGGTGCAGGATCCACCCGCCCCCGACCACCAGCGTCCAGAAGACGCCGAGCGCCCAGCGGAATTCATGGAGCAAGAACCGAGCATATCTCGCATAGACCCGGACCTTCAGCCAGAGCTTCCCCAGGCGGTCCCTCGGCCTCGGCCCGACCGCCCAGGTCCAGGCCGGCTGGCCGAAGTTCACCGACGCCCGCGGCCCCCCGGCGGCCGGAGGCTCCCCCTCGTGTTCCTCGATCGGTTCCGACTCAGGGCTCACAGCGTCGCCTCGTCCCGGGCCTTGCCCAGCAAGTCGAGCACGCCGAGTTCGGCGGCCCAGCGATCGAGGTAGCTCGCGTCGAGCCGCCCGGATTTTGCCCTAAGCACACTCAAGATGTCGTCCCACTGCTGAACGGTCACCTCGCCTCCGAGGCGAAACCATTCGAGTTTCAGCAGTACTACGTCCTCAGCCGTCACAACCTGGATTTCCTGGCCATCCAAGCCGGGGAAGGGGGACGCCTCTCGCCGAGCCATGAGGGAAAGATCGAACGCTCGCCCCCGCTGGATGAACACATCCACTTTGAACGCGGTCATTGTATTGATCACATTGAAGCACGACCGGTTGCGAATCGCCTCTCGAACTGCTTCCTCGCTGATATAGTACGGATCCGAGAAACACGAGACGAAATCCGCCTCGCGTCCCGGAAAAGGTTCCGCCGCAAGATCGGCATCTCGGGTCGCCCTGACGGCGCCATGCAGGGAGCTGGCCAGTGAGCCCCCGAGCGCATACGCGATCCGAAGGCGATCGAACGCCAAGATCACGTCCCGCAGGGTCTCAAGTTGTTCGATCGGTGCGTTCACGGCCTGGCCCTCGGGAGCATCAGGGAACGAGACCGGGCCGAGAACAGCGGCAACCCAGGCATGGCGGGCCTGCTCGGCAGTCGCCTCAGGATGCCGCCTTCGGTAGCCGAGGTCATGAAGGAGTCGGATGCGGCGAAGTTCCTCCTGAACGATTTGCCACTTCCGCTCGGCCGGCATCCGTCGGTACGCCTCGGCCAGCACCCGCTCGGCCTCGGGGGTCGTGTCGCTCAGTCGTGGCATGGTGGTGCTCCCCTCACCCTTGGATTGTAGCCCGCCGGTCGGATACAGTGCAGGGACCAACGGTCCGATCCAGAAGACGGGCCGGACCCAATCACCGCCCGCGCCTTCCTCAAGACAAGACGATGGGGTCGATTCCGATGAGACACCTGGCGACGGCCCTGGGCCTCGTGCTGGCCCTGGGCTTCGCGGCGCCCTCGATTCGGGCCAATCCGCCCGACGACCACGCGCCGACGCTCGAACTGAACGACGGGGATCGCGTCGTCCTGCTGGGCGACGCCCTGATCGAGCGGATGCAGCAGTTCGGCAACCTCGAAACGCTGCTCACGCTCGCCCTGCCCGAGAAGACGATCACCTTCCGCAACCTCGGCTGGAGCGGCGACACCGTCTTCGGCGAGGCCCGGGCCGGTTTCGGCACCCCCGAGGACGGTTTCAACACCCTCGTCGAACAGGTCAAGGCGACCGAGCCGACCGTCCTGATCGTCGGCTACGGCGCGAATGAATCGTGGGACGGCGAGGCCGGGCTCCCTCGCTTCCGCCAGGGCTACAACCGCCTGCTCGACGCCCTCGAAGCCACCGGGCCCCGCGCCATCGTCCTGCTCTCCCCCATCGCCCGACGCCTGAGTACCGCCCCCTCGGTTGGTGACGACGCCGACCTGGCCCGCTACACCGAGGCCATCGCCCAGATCGCCCGGGAGCGCGGCCACCGCTTCGTCGACCTGCTCGCCCTGACCCGGCCGATGGCCGACGACACCGCCCCCGATTCGCCCGATTGGTACGCCCCGCAGGGTCTGCACCTCTCGAAGCAGGGAGACGCACGCCTCGCCCGCCTTGTGCTTCGCGAGCTGTTCGGCCTGAAGGCCCCGCAAACCAACCCCGAGCAGTTCGAGATGCTCCGGGGCGCGATTTACGACAAGAATCAGTTCTACTTCCACCGCTACCGCCCCCAGAACGAGACGTACCTGTTCGGCTTCCGCAAGCACGAGCAGGGGAACAACGCCGCCGAGGTCGAACGCTTCGAACGCCTCGTCGCCGAGGCCGAGGCCGAGATTTCCATGCTGAAAATGCCCGAGCAGCCCGTCTTCGATCTCGACCGCATCGACGAGGAGGTTTACGACCGATGAGCCGATCCCTGCCGCATGGCCTGATCCTCCTCCTGTTGGCCTGCCCCCCCGCCTTCGCCCAGCGCGACCTGACCGACCTGCCCGACCCAGACCCGAGGGCCGAGCTGGCCTCCTTCCAGGTGCTCGACGGCTTCGAGGTCAATCTCTGGGCCGCCGAGCCCGACGTCTTCAAACCGATCCAGATGAACTGGGATGCCGAAGGGCGCCTCTGGGTCGCCTGCTCCTCGGTCTACCCCCAGATCGCCCCCGGCCAGGAGGCGAACGATCAGATCATCGTGCTCGAAGACACCGATGGGGACGGCACGGCCGACTCCTCGACCGTCTTCGCCGAGGGGCTGCTCATCCCGACCGGCATCCTGCCCGGCGACGGCGGCTGCTACGTGGCCAACAGCACCGAGATCCTGCACCTGAGCGACACCGACGGCGACGGCAAGGCCGACACCCGCCGCGTCGTCCTCTCGGGCTTCGGCACCGAGGACACCCACCACATGATCCACACCTTCCGGTGGGGGTTCGACGGCCTCTTCTAC
>NZ_JBFEFH010000033.1:0-71233 GCF_040717455.1 Tautonia sp. JC769 | reverse complement strand
CGGGTAAGGATGTATCGGCATCTTGACTCAGCCGGAAGGGTGTGTCATTGTAAAGTCGATTGTTCAACCGCGCGTCAACAACGCGGTCCTGATCTCCAGACTCGACCGGCACGAGCGCTCGCTTCGTTCACGATCCGTGACACTGTCGACCAACGGCCCGAGACGGTCCTTGACGGTACCACGCGATTCCGAAATCCCTCTTCCTGCAATCACTCAGGACCGATCGTCGTTCGAGACGCCTTGACGATCGAGGGGGCCGACAACGGCCGTTCCCTCCGGTGTGCGTGAGGAAAATCCCGACCTCTCGAATTCGTTCCGGGCCGATCCGCCCGGAATGACGCCTCTCTTGGAGAGAACCAGGATCGATCCCGAAGGACGTGGCCGAGACATGATGTCTTCGGCCTTGAGGCGCCCTTGCGCGTCACGGGCGTTCGATCGCCCGAACCGCCGCGGCTTTTCTTCATGTGTGTGACTCTGGAGGATGCGCCGGGCGTCGGTCCCACGGTGGAGTGGTCGTCGACGCCCCGGGCCGTATCCCTCCCGAATCTCTCGGGAATTCGCGTCCCATGAACCATCGCGTCGCATGGTCCTCCCGCCGATGGACCCTGGCCGCCCCCTTGATCCTCGTCCTCGGGTGCGGGGGGGGCGACGGCCTGCAACGGATGCCGATCGACGGCTCCGTCACCTTCGACGGCCAGCCCCTGGAGGATGGCCGCATCCAGTTCTTCCCCGACCCCGGCAACCCGGAGCCGATCATGACCGGCGCCCCGATCGTCTCGGGGAGCTACTCGATCTCCCAGGCCGAGGGGCTCGTCCCCGGCAGCTACATCGTGAGGATTTCGAGCGCCTCGGGCGAGGAGGTCGCCGTGACCGGGGAGGGGGATGCGCAGATGCCCGGGCTCGGCCCGATCCACCCGATCGAGCTGATCCCCTCGAAGTACAACACCGAATCGACCTTGACCGCGGAGGTGACCTCGGACGGATCAAACACGTTCGACTATTCCCTGGAAAAGGATTGACCCTCGTCCCCTCTCGGTGTGGCCGCACCCACCGATTCTCGGTCCGCTCCAGTCGCGAGACGATTGACCTAGCAAGAGGAGTTCCCCGATGCGTCGACATCGCTCAGGATTCACGCTCATCGAATTGTTGGTCGTGATCGCCATCATCGGTGTCCTGATTGCCTTGCTGCTCCCGGCGGTTCAGAGCGCGCGAGAGGCGGCCCGACGGGCCCAGTGCGTCAACAATCTGAAGCAGATCGGCATCGCCATGCATAACTATCATGACATGGCGGGAGTCCTGCCCCCGGGGCACCGCACGGCCGTCTTCGGCACGTTCCAGGTCTACATCTTGCCCTATATCGAGCAAGTGAACCTTTATAACTCGTACAACCAGTACGGCCGCTACTGGTCGCCCGGCACCACCTCCGGCGGCGGCAACGGGCCGGCCAACCAGCTCCGCTACGGCAGTCCGCCGAACCTGACCGTCACGCGGTCGCTCGTGAACAACCTGCTCTGCCCGTCCGACGGCGAGAAGCCGTCCGACCTGTCGACGTACAACGGCATCACCTGGCACAATTACATCGTCAACTTCGGCAACGGCGACATCTACCAGTCGCTCGGCACCGTCGGCGGCGGCTACACCGTCGGCATCTACCCCGACGCCCCCTGGCTCGGCGCCGCCTTCTCCGACGCCGACACCACCCAGCGGTTCTACCCCTCGCGGGGCCGCTGCTACAGCTTCGCCGACTTCCGCGACGGCACGTCCAACACCCTCCTGGCCGGCGAGGTCATCAAGGGGATGGGGGCCGACCTCCGCGGCTTCACCTGGTGGGGCGACGCCGTGAGCGGCTCGACCTATCTGAGCCCCAACAGCACCCTGCCCGACGTCCAGAATAGCGCCGGCTATTGCCGATCGCTCGTCGACGGCAACCCGCCCTGCGTCGTGGCGACCACCTCGCAGCCGCCGACCTACGCCTTCCGCAGCCGGCACCCCGGCGGCGTGAACATGGTCTTCGGCGACGGCAGCGTCCGGTTCATCAAGAACACCATCAACCTGTTCACCTGGCGGGCGCTCGGCACGACCCGGGGCGGCGAGGTCCTCAGCGCCGATCAGCTCTGACCCTCCCCCGGGGATGCCGACGCCTCCCTCGCCGCGTCGGCGTCGGGCCGAGGTGCCCGACGCCGACGCGGTTCCTGCGCGCCGGGCCTGATGCGCCCCTTGAATCGCGCCGTCCGGTCATGATCCAATAGCACTCGATCCCGCTTCGGAATCGGACTCGGGGCCGTGAACCCCGATCGCCTTCGAACGAATCGAGCCCGACTCATGGCCACCGTCACAGACCTCTCGCAGGCCGCTCGCCCCGTCGGCGACCTCTTCGCCGAGGCCCTCCGCGCCGACCCCGAACGCTTCCGACTCTCCGACGATCAGGTCCGGTTCTACCACGAGAACGGCTACCTGCCGGGCGTCCGCATCCTCGACGACGCCCAGGTCGAGGCCCTCCGCGAGGAGCTGGCCGAATGGTTCTCGCCCGACCACCCCGGCCGGGAACTCTGGTACGAGTACCACTCGAACGAATCGGCCGATCCCGACCGCGTCCTCTTCCACGCGCTCGGCGCCTGGCGGATCAAGCCGGGCTTCCATGACCTGCTCTGGAACCCGGCCTTCGCCGTGCCTGCCTCGCAACTGCTCGGCGGAGCCGTCCGGTTCTGGCACGACCAGCTCTTCTGCAAGCCGGCGAAGCACGGCGGCGTGGTGGCCTGGCACCAGGACTATTCCTACTGGACCCGCACCGTGCCGATGGCGCACCTGACCTGCTGGATCGGCCTCGACGACAGCACGATCGACAACGGATGCGTCCACTACGTGCCCGGCAGCCACCGCTGGCCGCTGCTGCCCATCACCGGCCTGGCGGGCGACATGGAGGCGATTCGCGAGGTGCTCGACGACGAGCAGTGGGCCATGTTCCAGAACCCCGTCGCCGTCGAGCTGAAGGCCGGCGAGGCCACCTTCCACCACCCCTTGATGGTCCACGGCTCCTTCGCGAACCGGACCGAGCGGCCCCGCCGAGCGACGGTCATCAACGCCTTCCGCGACGGGGTCCGCTCCGATACCGACGAGGTCCTGCTCGACGGCGTCCCGCCGATCCCCCACGGGGCGCCGATGGACGGCCCGTTCTTCCCCTTGCTGTACGACCCGGGCGGCCATTGACCCGGGCGGGGCGATCGGCCCCGGGGGATCCGGTCAGTCCTCGGCCTCGACCGGGTTGACCAGCGTGCCGATCCCCTCGATCGCCGCGGTCACCACCTCGCCCGGCTTCAGGAATCGGCCGCGTCCCTTGCCGGTCCCGCCGGGGGTCCCGGTGCCGATGATGTCGCCCGGCTCCAGGGTGACGAACGAGCTGATGAATGCGATGATCGCCGCGACCGGGAAGATCATCTGCGCGGTCGAGCTGGACTGCATCTCCTCGTCGTCGACCCAGAGCTTCAGGTGGAGCCGTTGCGGGTCGAGCAGGCTGTCGGCCGACCGGATGCACGGGCCGATCGGGCAGAAGCCGTCGTGCCACTTGCCGTGCATCCAGTCGAAGAAGGCGTCGCGTTCGCGCTTCTTCCGGCCCGGATTGGGCCGGAAGCCGCGGTCGCTCACGTCGTTGATGACGGTGTAACCGGCCACGTACTTCAGGGCGTCGGCCTCCGAGGCACCCCGGCACGTCTCGCCGATGACCACGCCCAGCTCGCACTCCCAGTCGATGCCGTCGGGCGAGATGTTCGGGATGACGATCGGGTCGCCCGACCCGCTGACCGTCGTCCCCGGCTTCAGGAAGACGTAGGGGAAGGTCTCGGCCCGCTCGGCCGCGACGTCCCCCACCTCGACGCTGTGCTCCGGGTAATTCCTCGCCAGCATCAGGATCTTGCCCGGCCGCTCGATCGGAGGCAGGAGCCGGACCTCATCCAGCGGCACCGACAGCTCGCCCAGGGCCTCCTCGTCCAGCCCCTCGACCCACTTCGACAGCTCCCAGGCCGCCCGGTGCGACCTGCCGCTCGGCGGCAGCAGGCCGATCAGGTCGTCCGTGTCGAGGATCAAGAGTTCCAGATCCATCGCCTCGGTGAACGCCTCGATCGCCTGATCCAGCGGGACCACGTGGTCATCCATGAAGTAGCCGGTCAACACCACGTCGTCGTCGAGTGCGAAGCGGCAAAGTCGCATCGGATTGCCCCTGTGTCCCTGGTCGCCTTGAACCGTCGCCGGATCGTGCCAGATCGCGGGTCATCACAATACCCCCACTCCCGGGTTCCGGCAATCCGTGCCTCCCCGCCATTCTTCGCGCGAGTCCTCGGGCGTCTCGATGCGCCTCCCCGCCGGTCTCCCGGCTCGCCCGAGACCCCCGTCCATGGGGGTTCGGGGGCAGGGGCACGGCGTCGGGAGGGGGCCCCCCGCGCGATCCGATCGTTCGCTCCGACCGGTCGCCTCGGGCCCGTCCGGCCGGCTCTTCCGCCGCCCCCCGGCCGACGGCAGGGGGCACCAGAATCCTTCCGGGCCAGGGCCAAACTTCTCACGCTGCGCGGCATCGTTCGAGGGGCTCGCCAACGGGGATTCCTCCCCAGGGGCTGCGCGTGCGTGCGGCGTTCGGAAAATTTATCTCGCTCTCCTGGAGGAGTTTGTGGCGATTGCGCCGCGGGGTTTCGGCCGCCGTGCGGCGGTCTGGCATGGGATGTGTTTTCACAGGCCTCCCGTCACCTGAGCCACACGTCAGAACAGCAACTGATCAGGTGATCTGATTTGCAACCGTGACGAATTCAACAGGCACTGTGATCCAAGGAGCGATTGAGATGTTCTACCGACCGCTGCAGTCCCTGGCGACGCTGGCCGTGATCTCGGGAATCGTCCTCGCCGGCGGTGCGAACACGGCCCAGGCGCAGATCCCGCAACAGTTCCTCAACCAGTTCAAGAAGCAGATCGGGCCGTTCGTCGGAGTGGGCCAGCCCCCCGCGCCGCAACCCCCGCCGCAGCAGCCGCCGGTCCAACTGCCGCCCGCCCCGCAGCCGGCGCCCGCGTACATCCAGCCGGCCCCGCCTCCGTCGAACGGATACACGCTGGGCGTCTACACGCAGGTGGTGCCGGTGCCGTCGTTCGGGGCGCCCGGCGGCGGGCCGGCCCTGGCGTACGTCAATCCGGGGCAGGGGGGGGGCCCCTCGCAGTACGGCCTGATGATCACCAGCCTGACCCCCGGCGGGGCCGCGCATCGGGCCGGCCTGGAGGTCGGCGACATCATCGTCTCGGCCAATGGCCAGCCCACGCCGAACGTCGATTGGCTCCGGTGGATGCTGAACAACTCGAATGGTTATGTGAATCTGACCGTCCGCAACGTCCGCCCGCCCCACAACTTCGTCCAGGTGCCGGTCTCGCTCGTCGGCGTCGGGTTCCCCATCGGCCAGCCCGCCGCCGCCGCCTACGGGCAGTGACCCCGAGACCCCGAACGCCCCGGGCAGTCCGTCGCCATGAATGTTCAAGATCAGTCGCCTCCCAGGTCGGGATGAATCCACTCGACCTCGGGGGCGATCGTTCGTTGCAGGCCGATTCTCCCGGCACGACCACGGTCTCGCCGAGGGGCCGGGCCAGGGCCGCGAGGCGCGGTTGGTCGCAGGCCGCCACGCGAGAGGCGCTTACATCGGCATCGGTGTGCGGGATTCGCCGCTCGGCTCGATGCTCGGTGCCGCGTCGTCCCAGGGCTTCGGCGGCCCGAAGTCCTCGACCCGGTATCCCTTCGGGTAGCTCCTCGGGCGTCGATCGCTGTGGTAGTGCGGCCGCCGCCGCGGCGGCATCAGCCTCAGGCCGATCGCCCGGGCGTGCAGGGCCCCCTCCACCAGCCGCCTCAGGGCGGGCGACGGGCGGGGGAAGCCGAACCCGCTGAGGATCGCCTCGTCCATCAGGGCGTACATCGCCGGGCGGACGAGCGGCCGGAGCGGCCTCGGGTACCAGCTCAGGAACAGGTCGAGCGTCGCCCGGCCGACCCTCACGTTCGAATCGGCCAGCCGGAACTGCTCGCGCTCATACGAGACGTTGTACCGCTCGAACGCCCCGAACTCCTCGGGAATCTCCCTGATCCCCATCCGGGTGCCCACCGCCCGCCAGAAGTGGAACAAGCCCAGCCGTTCCTGCTCGACATAGGGCCGCCAGCCGAACCGGGCGTGCCAGCGGATCGGCTCGAAGACGAACGTCGAGAGCACATAGAGATAATCACCATTGGCGATCTTGAATCTCCGGTGCATCCCGTTCATGGCGCGGAGGGCCTCCTTGCCGCGCTCGCTCTCGTACCCGTGTTCCATCAGGATGCTGACGATCAGATCGGTGTCGTCGTAGCGTTTCTGGGGCCGGGTCGCGAACTCGCCCGTCCGATCGAGGAGTCCCGAGATGCGGGGCACGCAATACGTCCGGAAGAGGGCGAACTCCAGCGATCGCGCCATGTCGAACGAGAAATCGTGCGTGTTGCTCAGGCTCACGATCCGCTGACAGTCGCCGACCGGATCGAGCCGCCGGATCTCATCAAGCACGGGGGATCGGGCCATGGCCGGGCTCCTTTGGGGGCGTCGTGATCGGCCCCCGAGGGTACCCCATCGACCCGGCCGTCACCAGCAAACGCCCGAGATGTTCCCGCGAAGCAACCCTCGCCCGGGTTGATCGTCGGCGGCTCGATGGACATCCCCCCCGGGATTTGCTGGAATGTCGCGGCTTCACCTCTCCGTTCTCTTTGCCGATCTCGATCGAGGGGAAACCGATGAGCCACATCACCATCTCCTGCCCCGATTGTGGCCAGCGCTACACCCTGAAGGACTCGCTCCGGGGCAAGACGGTCCGCTGCAAACGCTGCCAGGCTCCGTTTGCGGTCGAGGCCCCCCCCGAGCCCGAGCACGAATCCCCGCCCGACCTGTACGGCTTCGATGAGGACGACGCCCCGCGATCGGCCACGCCGGGGGGTGCTGCCGATGCGATCGGAGACCCGGTCGCCCCTCCGGCGCGACGAGGCGTCTCGCGGCCGGCCGGCCCGAGGTCGCGATCGCGCCGGGATGAGGTCGAGCTGTCGAAGCCGGCGAAGTTCGCCCTCATCGCCGCCGGGACGATGCTCGCGCTCTCCCTCGTGCTCGGGTTCTTCCTGCCCGGCCCGGCCATCATGCTGGCGATGCTGGTGATGATCCTGGCCATCGGCGTCGCCATCGGCGGCAATCTCTGGCTTCTGGTCGAGGCGTTCCGGGTGGGGATCGTGCACGGCGTTCTCTCCCTGATCGTCCCGTTTTATCTCTTCGGGCTCGCCGTTCTGAACTGGAACACCATGCGGCGCCCGTTCGCCGTGGCGGTCGGCGGCGTCGGGATCACGATCGGCCTGAGCCTGTGGGTCATCGCCCTCACCGACCGGATGAACCGGCAGGTCGATCAGGAGATGGCGGCATTCATGGGCTTTGAGCAGCCGGCCGACGCCCCGCCCGCCGATCCGGGCCAGGCCGCCGTGGCGCCCGGCGTTGCTCCGGGCGTGCCGGACGCCCCGACCCCGACCGCGACCACCGCCCCGGGGATCACCCCCGCCTCGACGGCCGCCGGGTCCTCCCCCGTCGAGGACGCGCGAGCCGTCCTCGCCGGCCTCCTGAGCGGGTCGATGGAGGCCGTCTCGCTCTTGGGCGGCCTTTCCTCGGCCGTCGATCAGCCCGACCGTTGGGACCGGTTCCAGGCGTTGGCCGGGCAGATGGCCCGGGACCGCGACCGATTCCAGGCGCTCCCCCCGCTCTCCGAGGCCGATCGGCGGCTCCTCCGCGAGGAGTTCGCCTTCCCGTTCCGCACGACCGGTGCTCGGCTGGACCACGCGACCGACCAGGCCCTCGCGCGCTCGGCCGGCTCCGGGCGATCCGCAACCCTCCAGATCCCCCGATCGGTCCTGACCTCCATCACCGAGGTCCTCGGCCTTCCTCCCCTCGGCGGGTCCTTCCCCGGCCCCGGCCCCGGCCCCGGCCCCGGTCCTCGCCCCGGCGCCGGCCCCCGACCCTTCCCCCGGCCCGGGATGGACCCCGGAGGCCCTCCCGGCGCCGGGCCTTCCGGCCGCCCCGGCGGACGACCATTCACCCCTCCCGGGCGCTAGGCGCCTCTCGGCTCGGCGATCCGCGAGGGGGGCCGCGGCGTTCGCCCGGCTGCGCCGCCCGAGGCGGCCGGCAGTGATGCCGAGAGGCTTGCCCGGTCAATACGCCGGGGGATCGCTGGCCGGGAACGACTCTTCACTGGCCTCCTCGACCTCATCCTCGGCCCCCTCGAAGTCGATCCGTCCCCCGCGTCCGGCCGGGCTCTCGGGGGCCTCGGCCGACTCGCCGGGCGGCATCGGCATGCCGGAGTCCCGCTGCCCTCGGTCCGATCCCGGTCCGGCCGCGGCCTCCTTCGGCTCCCTGGGGTTCGCGTCGTCATGCGGCTTCGAAGTCGATTGCCTGGCGTGCGACGGCGTGTCTCGATCGGCCATGGTCGCTCTCCCGAGTTGAGGTGGTCGAATGCGGTCTGGATCTCCCAGCCCGCACCTCCCGATTGCTGATGCAAGCCGGATACCGTTTGTTCCAACCCGTCCCCGTTGATTCACGACCTCAACACGCCCGACCGCCTCGTCCTCGATCGGTTTCCGTCCTGCACGGCGTGACCCGGGAGGGCCGAGGGCCTGAACTCGGGCGCCGTGTCCAAGGCGTCGCGGTGGTCCCGTCCGAGACGATTCGATCATCCGGGGACCGCCGGAATGGGGCACTCCCTCCCCCGCCGCGGCCGAATCGCGCACGATTGGCGTAACCGATCGGCCCCGTCCGGGGCTCTTTCTCCTCGAAGACCGACCGCCACCGAACCGACCGACCCCTCGTGTCGAAGGACTGGCCCCATGCCCGGCAACCCCCGGACCGCCGGAATCCGCGAGTTCGACCGCCTCTTCCGCCAGGGGACGCTCCTGGGCCGCTCCGAGGCCGAGCTGCTCGACCTCTTCGTCTGCTCCCGGGACGAATACGCCTTCGAGGCCCTCGTCACCCGCCACGGGCCGATGGTCCTGCGCACCTGCCGCGCCCTGCTCGCCGACCCCCACGACGCCGACGACGCCTTCCAGGCCACCTTCCTCGTCCTCTCCCGCCGAGCCGGGTCGATCCGCCACGCCAAATTGCTCGGGCCCTGGCTCCACCGGGTCGCCCGCCGCGTCTGCTCCAAATCCCTGGCCGAGTCCTCCCGCCGCACCCGCCTCGAACGCCCCTCGACCGACGCCCTCGCCACGCTCGCCGCCCCCGGCGCGGGCCTACCCCACGCCGACCGCGCCGCCCTGCACGAGGCGATCGACCTCCTCCCCGAACGCTACCGCCGCGTCATCATCCTCTGCGACCTCGAAGGCCACTCGCACGCCGAGGCCGCGGCCCGCCTCCGGTGCCCGATCGGCACCGTCAAGGGGCGACAATCCCGCGCCCGCTCCCTCCTCCGCCGCCGCCTCACCCGGCTCGGCCTCGCCCCCGCCTCCTTGCTCTCCGGCACGCTCGTCTCCCTGCCCACCCGCGCCTTCAGCGTCCCCCACACGCTCATCCACCGCACCTCCCGCACCGCCGCCGCCTTCGCCCTCGGCGGTTCCCTCGCCCCGGGGACCGTCCCCGGCGTCGCCCTCTCCCTCGCCACAGGAGTCTTATCCGGCATGGCCGCGCACCAGCTCAAATTCACCGCCCTCGTCGGCCTCCTCGCCCTCGGCCTCGGCTCCTCCGGCCTCGCGGCCCTGCGTTATGCAGACGATGGAGACGGGGTGCCCGGGGTCGTCTCGATCCCCTCGCAGCCGACGGAAGGCGACCGCCCCGACGGCCGGGAACGTCCTGACCCTGGCAACCCCGACACGACGAAAGCCCCCCCACTTGACTTCGAAGGCGTGGCGGATCTTCTGGGGAAATGGCGTCTCCAGTCGATCGAAGGCGATGTGCTCAACAAGGACATGGTCCCAAGGATCGACATCGGACCGATTCTCGACCTCGGTATGCCGAAGGACGGCCCGATCCCACTGATGGTCGGTGTGCATCATGGGGCGGTTGGTCACGGGATCGGGCCATCCTTCCCTACGAGCGAATACCCGATCTATCTCGTCGATCCGACCGCGACCCCTCCCCGCATCGAACGGCCCACCAGGGAAGGGCGAGAATCCCTCCCCCGGTCTCGCGGCGTCTACCGGATCGAAGGTGATCGTCTCACGCTCCATTTCGTCGATCCCGACGCCCCCCATCCCTCCGGCTTCGAACGAACCGGCCCAGATTCGACCCGCTACATCTACCGCAGGATCAACTTCGCCGGTGTGCCTGGGGTCGTGACGACCCCAGCGGAAGACGCCGAGGTGGCCGGGGTCGTCTCGCCCCCAGCGTCAACGGAAGACCCCCTCCAGGGCCGTTGGGTCGTTGCGAACGTCTTCCCCCTCAATCCGGGTGACGACGGCAGCGACTTCCGATTCGCCCGCGGGATGGTCCTCGACATCAAGGACGGCCGGATGACCCCCCTCGGCCTCGACTGGGGAGAAATCGAATACGAACTCCGCCCCGCGGGCGACCCGAAGCAGATCGACGTGACGTATCGCAATGACAGCATGTGGGGAAGCAATTTCTACAGGCCGCCGACTTTTGATGAGCGCGGGGTCGAGGTGATTGAGAACGTCAATCGGGCCGGCATCTACGAATTCCGCAATCCGGAGATGCTCACGCTCTACTTCGCAGAGCCGGGCGGCCCGAGGCCGACCACGATGGAGTCCAACGTTTCCGCGGGCCAGCGATCGATCAAGCTGAATCGACTCCCGGCCGACCCGAATCCTCGCACGCCTCCCAGCCCGGACCTCCTCGATGCGAGCAAGAGCCCCCTGCTCGGCGTTTGGCGATGCATCGCCTCGGAGGGGCTGACCGGGTTCGAGGAGGTCGATCTCACGATGGAGATCCGCGCCGACGAGTTCCCCGTCGTCCGGCCCTACTACAACGACGAAATGTCACTGTCGGTCACGTCCCGGGCCTCCCGAGACCTGAAGTCGGGAACCGAACCGATCGCAATCAGGAAGAGCCGGGCGTTCGTCGCCCCGGCCGCCAACCCCGTTCGCATCGACTTCCTCGAATCGAGCGACGACCCGGAGGGTGAACTCCCACCCCTCCGCACCCGGGGGATCCTCCGGCTCGAAGACGACACCCTCACCCTGCATCTGGCCGACTTCGATTCGAACACCCGGCCCTCGGGCTTCGAGCGTTCCCCCGACTCCTCCACCGTCTCCCTGGTTTACCGGAGATACGACCCCGACGAGCCTCCCGCCGGCGGGGCGGCTGGGGCCGAGCCGACTCCAAATCGGCCGGAGTTGCTTGGCACCTGGGAGCGGATTTCGATGGCGGATGAGCCCGGGGCATCGCCCCTCCCCTTGACCCTGGAACTCGCCGAGGTCGAACCCTGGCTGGCCAGGAACCTGCCCGCCCACGGTATCGTCCTGCGCGCCCGCTTCGCCTCGACCGACAGCCCTTCGCTCGCGAGCCGGGGCGATCTCGCGTGGTTCGACCCGGCATCCGACCCCCGACGCCTCGACCTCTACGCTTACGACTCCACCCCCGACGGCGATGCCATCCGCCAGACCTGGAGCGGCACCTATTCCCTCGAAGCGGACCGCTTGACCCTCAAACTCCTCGGACCCGGGAGCCCCGTCCCCTCAAACCTCGACCCCCAACCCGGAGCGATTGTGGAGACGTATCGGCGTCTCCCCGATCGCCCCGACGCCATGCCCCAGGACGACCCCCTCGCCTCCGTGGATCCCGTCGACGCTGAGCTCGACGACCTGCTCGACCGCTGGGAAGGGGCCAGCCGCGACATCGAGACGCTGTTCGCCTCGTTCGAACTGGTGGACGAGATGACGAGTGTCGGCGAACGGAAGGTCTACGACGCGACCGCCTACTTGAAGCGGCCGGACTCCGTCCTCTTCCAGTGGGACAAGAAGACGAACGGCGAGGCGAGCACGCTTGCCGCCTTCGACCGCCGCATCCTCGTCAACGAGGCCAACGTCGTCGAGTTCGACGGGCCGGCCCGGCAGATCACCGTCTACCCCCTGGCCGGGGACGACCAGAAACAGGCACTCGGTGGAGGCACCTTCCTCTCCCAGGTCCCGGGCATCTCCAGGCTCCTCGACGCGCTCTTGCCGACCCCCACCCCACCCGCGGCGCTGCGCTTCCTGTCCTGTGCGGACGCCGAGGACTTCAAACGCCGCTACCGAGCCAACCTGATGCCGTCGGCCGAGGAAGGCACCCGCCGCATCGCCATCTACCCGAGGCTCGCCGCCGACCGCAACACCTTCACCGCGGCCGTCCTGATCCTCGACGCCCGGACCCTCCGGCCCCGAAGCATCCACACCCTCGCCCCCAACGGCAAGGACAAGCAGCATTATTCCATCAAGGACTTCAAACCCAACGTCGCGATCGATCCTGAACTCTTCGCCTGGGATTCCGCCAAGGCCCAGCAGGCCCGCAACGACGGCTGGCGCGTCATCGTCATGCCCGAGCCCGAGCCCGAGCCCGAGGACGCGGAAGTCCCTCGCTCCGACACTCCGAGTCGCAACGGCACCGGCCAACGCGTCGAGGCCGACGATCTGCTCGGCACCTGGATCACCACCTCGTCGACCTTGTTCAAACCCACGGTGATCAATCAGGGCGAGGGTGAGCCCGACAACACGGTGATCCAAATCCGCCGGCTCGAAGGCGAGTCTGACTTGGTGAGCGATCCCGACGACCCCTCGATTCCGCTTCGATTGATCTGGGCCGAGCAGACGCATACCAAGGAGGGAGCTTCGTCTCCATTCGGGGCCAAAAGGGACGAGGCCATCGCCCGATTCGATCCTTCGAGCGACCCGCCTTCGGTCACCATCTCCGATGGCGAAACCACGCATGCCCTCGGGATCTATCGCCTTGAGGGAGATACCCTGATCCTGCACCTTGGCGAGCGACGTCCCCGATCGTGGAGACGAGATCCACCGAACCCGTCCAAACTGATGACCCTCCGCCGCTTCGACTTCGACCAGATCCTCCCCTTCGTTTCCCTCGATGATGTCCGCCAAGCGATGAGTGGCAACACTCCCTCAGAACCCCGGCTCCCCCTCACCCCGGAACCGACCCCCGCGGATCCGACCCTGATCGAGCACCGCCTCTCCACCCTCGAATCCAAGCTCGACCGACTGCTCGAACTGCTCGAAACTCCCGATCGCTGACACGACAGCCCGGCTCAGCTCGGGCCGCAGCGCGAGGAGCAGATCACCCACGGTCAACCCGGGCGGGCCCTCGGGCGTGATGCGTCCGAGACCAGGGCGTCCTGAGCCGCCTCGACGATTTGTTCCGCCTCGCGCCCCTCGGGTTTCGACTCGACGCGAGGGGCGTGGCTCTCGTCCTCGGGCGGATTCTCAGGCCGGTTGGGAATCTCGGGCGCTCCTTGCTACAATGCTCGCCATCCGAAGTGCCGATCTCCGAACCCCTCAGGACTCCCGACCGATGATTGATCCCCGCGTTGCCAGCGGGTTGCGGGACATTCCCCCTTCGGCCATGATCCCGCGCGAGCGGATGCTGGAGACCCTGCGCAAGACGTTCGCCTCCTTCGGATTCGTGCCGATCGAGACCCCTCACATCGAGCGCATGGAGGTCCTCACCGGCAAGGGGGCCGGATCCGACGAGGTCCTCCGCCAGATCTTCGAGGTCACGAACAAAGGCGGCACCCCCGGCGAGTTGGCCCTGCGGTTCGACCTGACCGTGCCCCTCGCCCGGTTCGTCGCCCGGCACGTCGACCAACTCGGCACCCCGTTCAAGCGCTACGCGATCGGCTCGGTCTTCCGCGGCGAGCGCCCCGCCAAGGGGCGATTCCGCGAGTTCACCCAGTGCGACTTCGACACCGTCGGCACCGAGAGCGTCGTCGCCGATGCCGAGACTGCCCAGGTCATCCACGACGCGCTGGCCGCCATCGGCCTCGACGGGTTCACGCTCTGCCTGAACAATCGCAAGATCCTCGACGGCCTGCTCGACTCGTTCGGCGTCATCGACCGCAAAGGCGCCGTGCTCCGGGCACTCGACAAGCTCGGCAAGGTCGGCCGCGACGGCGTGCTGACCGAGCTGACCGCCGCCGAATCGACCGGCGCAACCCTCTCCGACGATCAGGCCCGGTCGCTCCTCGACTTCGTCGAGCAGGGCAAGGGCCCCGGTGGAACCGTCCTGACGATGGCCGAGGGCCGACTCGGCGGGCACGAAACCGCCGCCGAGGGCATCGCCAATCTCCGCGGCGTGCTGGACCTGCTCGACGCGGCCGGGGTCCCCCAGGAGCGCCTGACGATCGACCTCGGCCTCGCCCGCGGCCTCGATTACTACACCGGGATCGTCTTCGAGACGACGGTGGATGGCTGGGAACGCTTCGGCTCGATCAGTTCCGGCGGCCGTTACGACGACCTGGCGAGCCTCTACATCAAGCGGCGGTTGCCCGGCGTCGGGGCCTCGATCGGCCTCGATCGCCTGATCGCCCTGATGGAAGAGGCCAAACTCCTCCCCTCGTCGGCCACGACGGTCCCGGTGCTCGTCGCCCAGTTCCCGGGGGTCAGCCCGAGCACCCCGGTCCGCCTCGCCGCCCGGCTCCGCGCCGCCGGGATCGGGGCCGAGGTCTATCCCGAACCCATCTCGATCGGCAAGCAGATGGGCTACGGCTCGACCCGGGGGCACACGCTCGCCGTCATCGTCGGCCCCGACGAGGAGGCGCAGGAAGTGTTCAATCTCCGCGTCCTCGCCACCCGGAATGAGGACAAGGGGCTCGCCTGGTCGACGCTCGAAGACTCGATCCGGAGCGCCCTGGGCATCCTCGAGCAGCAGGAAACCACCCGCCCTTCCAACCCACCCAGGACCAACAGTTGAGCCGTCGTTGCCCGTGATTCCCCCGGCAAACGTCGCACGCTCGATCGATCCCGGACACCCGGACCCGTCATGACCGCCGAACCCTCCGCGACTCTCCCTGACCCGGCCAATCACCGCGAGGCCCCGATCGCCCAGGTCCGCGGCACCCGGGATTGGATGCCGACCGACTTCGCCGCCATCGCCCGGCTCGAACGGACCCTGATGGATCACTTCGCCGCCGCCGGCTTCGAGGCGATCCGCACCCCGATCCTCGAAGTCACCGAGCTGCACGAGCGCAAGAGCGGCGCGTCGATCGTCTCGAAGCTGTTCGAGCTGGCCGACGGGCCCGGCCGCCTCTGCCTCCGCCCCGAGCTGACCGCGAGCGTCGTCCGGGCGTACATCGACGCCCCCGAGCCCGCCCCGGTCCCCTGGCGCGTCTGCTCCTCCGGCCCGGTCTTCCGGTTCGAGCGCGAGCCTGGTCCGACCCGCTACCGCGAATTCACCCAGGCCGGCGTCGAATTGCTCGGCGTCCCCGGCCCGGAGGCAGACGCCGAGGTCATCGCGTTGGCGATCGAGGCCGCGAAGGCCGTTGGCCTGGACGGCGTGACCGTCCGGGTCGGCCACACGGGGCTGATCGTCGAGGTCCTGGAACGCTGCGGGCTCCCCACCGCCGCCGTCGCCTCGCTCGTCGAGCACCTGAGCGACGCCGCCGCCGAGGGGCGGAACGTCCGGGCCCTGGAATCGGCCCTCGAACGCCTCTCCGGCTGGCTCCAGGGGGACGCCGAGCAGGAGGCCGAATCGGTCTTGCCCGCCATCGGCCGGGCCGACGACCCCGGCGTCGACCGCCTCTTCCGCCACCTCGTCCCCCGGGTGACCGGCCGCCGCACCGGGCACGAGATCGTCAACCGCCTGCGCAAGAAGTGGGCGCTCGGCCATTCCCTCGGCGCGACGCTCGAACGGGTCCGCGACCGCGTCCACGCCCTGGCCGACCTGCGAGGGCCGGCCGTCGAGGTGCTCCAGGGGCTTGAGCAGGGGTTTGCCGCGCTCGCCCCCGGAACGATCCGCAGCTTCTACGCCATGCTCGAGGTCCTCGAGGCCCGCGGCATCCCCCCCGAACAGGTCGAGCTGGACCTGGGGTTCGGCCACGGCATCGGCTTCTACTCGCAAATGATCTTCGACCTCTCGATCTCGACCCCCTCCGGCCCCCTCGGCGTCTGCCACGGCGGCCGATACGACGGCCTCGCCCGCGTGCTCGGGAGCGACCGCGACCCCCACGGCGTCGGGTTCGCCTTCGGCGTCGAGCGGCTCTATCACGCGCTGGAGACTCGCCCCCGATGAGCCCGGAGAACGGAACCCCCGCCATCGACCCCATCCGCATCGCCCTGCCGTCGAAGGGGCACCTGTACGAAGGGGCCGTCGACCTCCTCAAGGCCGCCGGCTACAAGGTCCGGCGCGCGAGCGATCGCCAGTATGAAGCCACCATCGGCGGCCACCCGCGCTTCCATGTCGTCTTCATGAGGCCGACCGACATCGTCGTGCAGGTCCAGGAAGGCCGCTGCCACCTGGGCGTCACCGGCATGGACGTCTTCGCCGAGCACCAGGACGAGGCGACCGACGCCGTCGTCGTCGAGGCCGACCTCGGATACGGCGGCTGCCGCCTGGTCGTCGCCGTCCCCGAGAGCTGGATCGACGTGACGCACATGCTCGACCTGGTCGACCTGACCACCGAGTTCAAGGACTCCGGCAAGGCCTTCCGCGTCTCGACCAAGTACGGCACCCTGACCGAGGCCCACTTCCGCCGCTGGGGCATCTATCATTATCAGATCATCCATTCCGACGGCGCGCTCGAACTGCACCCGACGCTGGGCATCTCCGACATCATCGTCGACCTGACCAGCTCGGGGACGACCCTGAAGGACAACCGCCTGCGGGAGATCGAGGGGGGCAAGGTGCTCGACTCGGCCTCCTGCCTGATCGGCCACGGCCCGAGCCTGCAACGCCTGATCGACGAGGGAGACACCGGCCCCCTCGCCCTCCTGCTTGACGGCCTCGACGGGGTCCGCGCCTCCGAAAGTCGGCTTTTGCTCGAAGTCGTCGGCGGACCCGAGGAGGGGCACCAGGCCGCGGCCGTCTCGGCCTTCCTCGCCCAGCAAGGGGCCCAGCACGTCGTCCGGGGGGAAGCCTGGGACGAGCGGGGCCGATCGTGCTGGCGGGTCACGGCGCTCGCCCCCGCCGGGCGGATCGCATCGTTCCAACGCGAGCTGATCCGCCTCGGCGCCCGTCGCGTGGTCGGCATGCCCACGCGGTTCCTCTTCGATGCCGAAGGACCGCCATCGACCTTCGACCGGCTCCGGGAGCAGCTCGCCGCTCACTCCCCCCGGTAGCCCGGCCCCCGGACGATCCGGCCGGGCTTCGCCCCGGTGTGGACCCCGTCCCGCACCACGGCCCGGCCGTTGACGAACACGTCGCGGATGCCGACCGAGACTTGGTGCGGTTCCTCATACGTCGCGCGGTCGATGATCGTCTCCGGGTCGAAGATCACTACATCGGCATATGATCCCTCGCGGAGCAAACCGCGATCGCGGATCGACAGGCGATCGGCCACCGCCGAGGTCATCTTGCGGATCGCCTCCTCCAGCGTGATGACCCCTTCCTCCCTCACATACTTGCCCAGGATGCGCGGATAGGTCCCGTACGACCGGGGATGCACCAGGCCGGTCGCCTCCTCCGGGTCGTGCCCGCCCGCGTCGGTGCCGAACTTCATCCAGGGCTGTTGCATCTGGAGCGCGACGTTCTCCTCGCTCATCATGATGTAAATGGTGCTGATCCGCTGGCCTTCGAGGATGAGCAGGTCGATCGCCGCGTCGATCCAGTCCTTCCCCTGGGCCTCGGCAATCTCCGAGAGCCGCTTCCCGGCGTACGCCTTCGTCTCCGGCTTCGTCAGGCCGAGCACGATCACGTTCTCCGGCCCCGACAGCTCGGCGAGGTTCTCCCACTCCGAGGTCGGATTTAAAATCTCTTCCTTGATCTTCGCACGCATGACGGGATCGGCGAGGTTCTCGTACAGCTTCCCATCCGCCGACGCCCAGGGCGGCAAGGCCGCGGTCAAACCCGTCCCCCCGGCCGTATAGGGGTACATGTCGGCACTCACATCCTGCCCGGCCTCCCGGGCGGCGTTGATCCGCTCGATCCCCCGGATCGCCTTCGGCCAGTTCCGCGTGCCGGCGGCCTTGAGGTGATAGATCTCGACCGGCACCCCTCCCTCGCGGCCGATCCGGATGGCCTCGTCCATCGCTTCGAGGAGCTGGTCCGCTTCCGATCGGAGGTGCGTGATGTAAACCCCTCCATAGGGGGCCATCGCCTTCGCCAGCTCGATCAGATCTTCGGTCCCGACGAAGCTATCCGGTGGATAAATCAAGGCCGACGCCAGGCCGAACGCCCCTCCTTCCATCGCGTCCCGGACCAGGACGCGCATCCGATCCAGCTCCTCCGCCGTCGGCGGCCCCTGCGTCATCCCCTTGACGTAGCTCCGGACCGTCCCCGAACCCACGAACGACCCGAAGTTCACCGACCCGCCGTGCTCCTGCATCGCCTCCAGCCAGCGATCGAAGCCGCCCGGCACGTCGAATTCCTCCGGCTCCCTGCTGGGCGCGTTCGAGGTCCCTTCCCCCATGATCTCGGTCGTCACCCCCTGCGTCACCTTGCCGATCACCCGGCCGTCTCCGGTGAGCAAGGCCCCGCGCGAGTGGCTCTGAATATCAATGAACCCCGGCGCGACGACCATCCCGGTCGCGTCGATCCGCTCGCCCGCCTCCGCGCCGTCGAGCAATCCCGCCGGGGTGATCCGGGCGATCCGGTCCCCTCTCAGCCCCACGTCCCCGTAGAACCAGGCGTTCCCGGTCCCGTCGACGATCCGGCCGTTGAGAATCAGCACATCGTAAAGTGGCTCATCCTCGGTCGCTGCCGAACCGAACGTCGTCAGCGAAGCGACGAGGAAGATTGCCCCGAGCGAGGCCGATCGAGCCCGATGAGTCATGGAACGCTCCCCCGTGTCTTGCAATCGTCAGTTGTCTACCAACCTACCCGCCGCGACAGATGCCGGATGGGCAGTCCTACGCGACGACGACCTGTGCTTGCGGCGTCCCCGAACCGTCGACGCTCCGGAACACCAGCGGGAGGGGCAGGGTCGAGTGCCGCCATCGACCGTCCCGATCCCGGCTCCAGTGGTTGTTCTGGAACAGGACCTCCCAGGAGAAGAAGAAGGCCAAGGGGCCGAACTCCTCGACCGTCTCGTAATCGAAGACTCCGACCTCGTCCAGCCGCACGCGCAACTCCAGCAGGTGCCGGAGCACCTCGATCTCGGGGGCCGGACGATGATAGGCCACGTCGAATGAGAGCAGCGTGTACTTGAATTGAAGTTGGACGATCCGATGCTCGTCCTGCTCGCCGTCCGGGCCGTAGAACACGATCGGCCGGATGAAACGGTCATCGCTCCAGAAGCGGACGTCGGTCAGCACGGGGGCCGGCCCGCCGCCCTTCGTTTTCTTCCGGCCCCGCGCCGCGTCGTCTCGGAAGGGGATGGTCGCCTTCCGCGCGACGTCGATCAGTTGCGAGACGAACACCCCGGCATCGAACGAGGCGGTCGCGAGCCAGAGACGCCCCTCGGCGTCGGCCACTCGCAGGTCGGCCGAGAGGATATCCGTGCCGAGCCCGGCTTCTTCGTCCTCCTCGCTGGGCTTCTGATCGACGAGTCTCGTCTCGTTGCGCAGGGCAAGCTCTGCGAGAACACGCCCGGTTTCGGTGACCCGGAGCCTCCGGCCGTCGGTCGTCCCGTAATCAAGGCCGGGGAAGCCGAAGAAGCCAACCTCCTGCCAGGGATCGCTCGCACCCGTGCCTTTCCCCCTCACCTTCCGTGCCATGGCCGGCCCTCAGCCCCCATACGCCCCGTACTGCTTCAACCCCCTCGAATACAGCCACCGGCAGAGCACCGCGAAGAAGACGGCCCAGAACAACCCGAGCAGCAACCCGCCGACCAGTTCGTCACCCTCCATCTTGCCCAGGAAGATCACGGCCGGGAAATACGCCATGTACTGGAAGGGGAGCAGCTTGAGCAGCCCCGCCCAGAAGGGGGGCAGGAAGTCGAGCGGCAGCATCTGGCCGGAGATGAAGAAGTTCAGGGTCATCACCACCCAGAGGATCGACGTGATCTCCAGGAACCAGAAACCGACCATCCCCACGCTCGCCTCGAAGAAAAACCCGATCAGGAAGGCGAGGACCAGCGACACCGCATAGGCCAGCCAGATCATCGGGTCCGTCGGGATGTTGCCGACGAAGAAGGTGTAGCAGATGCCGAACAACACCGCGTACGGTAGGGCCGACCCGATAATATACGCCGACTTGTGCGCCATCCGATACGACAGCAGGTAGCCGATCAGGTCGAGCGGCTGGATCAAATATTTCTTCAGCGTCCCGTCGCGGACCTCCCGGGCGATCCCCCCGGCCAGGCCCGGCATGCTGGAGAACATCCGGCTGATGTTCACGATCAGCAAGTAGGCAATCGTCTGCTCGTACGAGAACCCCGCAAGGGTCGAGGAGCCGGAGCCGTCGTAGATCGCGCTCCAGAGCAGGATCGTCGTCAAGGTCGGCAGGAAGCGGAAGAAGGTCGTGATGAAGAAGTCGGCGCGATAGGTCATCCGCTCGGCGAGCGAGACGCGATAGATCTTCCCGTACTTCCTGAGCAACGGCCCCCAACCATAGTGCGGCGCGGCGACCGGCCCGCCGCCGATCCCGGCCAGATCGGGAGTCGCCCCGGTGCCGCCGGCGGGATTGTCGAGCGCGACGGGCTGCGATTCCGACGCGGACCGGTCAGGCGGCGTCATGGTCTGCCCCTTCCCGCCCTTCCTGGAAGACCCGGGTGATCACCTGTTCGAGCGGCGGGTCTTGCACCACCACGTCGGCCACCCGGTAGCGGTCGAGGATCGCGCCGAGGACCTCGGCCACCCGCGACCGATCGACCCGGATCTCGGCCTCCCCCCCCTCGTCGCGGTCCACCTCGCCGAACCGAGCGAGGTCGGAGGGCACCTCCCCCTCGGCGAATTCGAGCTTGATGAGCTTCGTCTGGCCGAACCGGCTCGACAGGCCCGGCAGGTCGCCGTCATAAATCAGGTGGCCGTGGTTGATCACCAGCACCCGATCGCACAATGCCTCCACGTCCCTCATGTAGTGCGAGGTCAACAGCATCGTCACCCCCCGCCGGGCGTGGTACTCCTTCAAACAGCGCTGGATGGTGACCTGGGCGACGACGTCGAGTCCGATCGTCGGCTCGTCGAGCAGGAGCAACCGCGGGCGATGCAACAGCGCGGCGATCAGCTCCATCTTCATCCGCTCGCCGAGCGACAGTTCCCGGACCGGCTGATGCGTCAGGCGAGCGACATCAAGCAGGGTCGTCAGCTCGTCGAGCGTCTCGCGGTACTCGGCCGTCGGGAGCTGGTAGATCTCGCGGTGCAGGTCGAAGCTGTCGGCCGCGGGCAAGTCCCACCAGAGCTGGTTCTTCTGCCCCATCACCAGGGCGAACTGGCGGCGGAACAGGTCGACCCGGTCCGACGGCGTGAACCCGAGCACCCGGGCCGATCCCCCCGACGGGTAGATCAGGCCCGAGAGCATCTTCAAGGTCGTCGTCTTCCCCGCCCCGTTCGGGCCGAGGAACGCGACCATCTCCCCCGGCTCGATGGCGAACGAGATGGACTCGACCGCCTTCACCTCGCGGTATTCGCGGCGGAACAACCCTCGGACCGCGCCGGCCAGGCCGTCGCGCTTCTGGAAGACCCGGTAGGTCTTGGTCAGATCTTCGGCCTCGACAATCGGCATGGTGGCGGCGAAACCTCTCGGCGCGGCGATCCCGGAACGATGGAAACCCCATCATTGTCCCGTCGCGCCTCCGGAATCAAGTCGAGCCGCCGAGACCTCGGATCGGGCCGGCCGTCAGCGTCGCTCGATCCTCACACGAAACGCCCCGGATCGTGTGCAGAAGCAAAGCACGCGATCCGGGGCGGCTCGGTGACCGATTTCACCGCGGAAGCTCAGAAGGGCCAGCCGCTGGTGAAGTTGTCCCCGACCTTCTCGAAGAAGCCCTTGTTCTGCTCATCCTGGAACTTCTTGACCTGCTTGAGGAAGCGGAGGTCGTCGGCCGTGGCGTTCCCCTGGGCGTAGCGGTCGGCCGCGTCGTGGAATTGCTGGCGACGTTCCACGAAGCGGAGCCGGGCCGGCTGGGCCCGGGCCGTGTGCTCGTACTGGGCGCCGGGCACCTGGGCGCCCGAGGCGAACAGCGCCGCCCGGCTCGGCGAGGGCCGCGAGACGAACGCCCGCTGCTCGACGCCCGTCACCCACTGGCCGGTCTCGACATCCACCAGGTCGATCCGCACCCAGGTCGGCCCCTGCACGTTCGGGGCGTAGGTATGAGCCCCCCGCACGTTGAACCCGCCCCAGGGGCTCTGCTCGACCGCCCCGAGGCTGGCCTGGCCGTCGCCCCAGTCCACGGTCGCGACCAGGCGATCGGACGCGAACTGCGAGTTGGAGATGAACGACGCCACCACCCCCTGGAATTCCTGCCCGGCCCAGGCCCGAAGCGGCGGCAGCGACGTGTAGCGCACCACCACCGGCACCCCAGACTGGCCGGCGGTCGCCGCCGGATCCGGGCTCGACACCGCGGCCGAGGCCGACGGCGCGACGGTGGACAGGAGCTGCCGCCCTTCCAGCCCCTCGAGGCTCGGCCGACGGCGGTGATCGGCGCGACCCTGACGGCCGGACTCGGGAGGCTGGGCAAGCAATCGATCGCGGAAACGCCGCAGCATGGGCGTCCCTCCGTGCCGGCTCCAACCGTGAGTGATCGCACACGACCGGAGCGAACCGACGAACCGACCGGGCCCCCCGGCTGGGAAGCCCCGAGGCGCGGAACGCCTTGAGTCGTAACTTCGGCACGATCGCCCGGCCCGCTCCAATCGATTCGTCCGACTCCCCGCAGAAAACGGCAAAAGGGGGGCCGATCCGGCCCTCCCGATCGGCTCCCCCTATGTGCCGAGACTCGTCGGCGACCAGGCTCAGAAAGAGTTGATGAGCACCGGCTCCCGCTCGGTCGCGCCCCGGGTCCGCGTCTTGCTGGTCGCCTCTCGGAGCGATCGGGCCAGGGTGTAGGCGTGGAAGTGCATGGCGATGTGCAGCAAGTACACCAGGGCCATGCCGGGGTTCTGCCGGTGCTTCAGGTACCGCCAGAGCCGGCGGCGGTACTCGCGGCGGAGCTTCGCATCGCGGACCGAGATCATCAGCAAGGCGAACATACCGATCGACTGGCCGAGCCACATCGTCTCGGTCGCCAGTTGTCTCAGGCGGTGCTTGCGCCACCAACGGACACGCCCCTGCCCGAGCTGGAGATTGCCCCGGATGTACAGGTCTTCCATCCGCTCGAAGTAGGCGTCGGGCTCGTACAGCTCGTTCATGACCCGGATGTAGCCGTCGAGCAATTCCTGCCTCGACAGCTTCAAGGGGATGACGTTCGTGCCGTACGCCGGCCGGTCGTCGGGGTCGAGGCGCCCTTCGGCTTGCAGGCGGTCGTAGAGCGGCGTCTTCGGGATCGCGTGCAGCATGCCGGTCATCGAGGTCGTGATCCGGGCCTCGTGCAGGAACTTGCGCTGCGCCTCGAAGATCGTCGAATCGTCGTTGTCGAACCCCATGATCATGCCGCACCAGACCCCCATGCCTGCGTCCTGGATGCGGTGGACCTTCTCGATGATCGTCCCCCCCTTGCGGAGGTTCTGGAGCTTCTTCGTCTCCTTGAGTGCCTCCTCGTTGGGCGTCTCGATGCCGACGAAGACGAAGAGGATATTGGCCTCGACCATCAGCTCCATCAGCTCGGGGTCGTCGGCCAGGTCGAGCGAGGCCTCGGTGAAGAAGGTCAGGGGGTAGGCGTTCGCCCGCTGCCAGTCGACGACGGCCCGGAGGATCGGCTTGATCGCCCGCTTGTTGCCGATCAGGTTGTCATCGACCACGAAGACGATCTTCAGACCCTCACGGCGGACGGCGTCCAGCTCGGCGACCACCTGCTCGGCGGTCTTGATCCGAGGGCGGCGGCCGAAGGTCACGATGATGTCGCAGAACTCGCACTGGAACGGGCAGCCGCGCGAGAACTGGACCGAGCCGAAGGCGTAATGCTTCGACTTCATCAGGTCGAACCGCGGCGTCGGCACGGCCGTCATGTCCGACTTCTCGACTTGCTCGTAGCGGTACTGGTGCAGCCCCTGGGCCCACTCGCGGAGGAACTGCGGCCAGGTCTGCTCGGCCTCGCCGATGAAGATGGCATCCGCGAGCCCGTCGAAGTAATCTTCCTGGACCGTGACGTAAGGGCCGCCGACGACCGTGAAGCAGTTGCGGGCCTTCAGCTCCTTCAGGATCTCGATCATCCGGAACCGCTGCACGCTCATGCCGGTCACGCCCACCAGGTCGGCCCGGGCGCAGCGCTCGTAGTCGATCGGCTCGACGTTCTCGTCGATCAGCGTGACCGTGTGTTCCTCCGGGGTCAGGGCGGCGAGCAAGGGCAGGGCGGCGACCGGGAGGTTGGCCTTCTTGCCCATCAAGGGCAAGGCATGCTCCAGACCCCAGTACGAGATCTCGAACTTCGGATTGATCAGGACGATGTCGGCCATTGGCCCTCCAGAAGCGGTGCGGATTCCGGGGACGACGGCCCGCGAGGCCGGCGGCGAAGACGCTCCATCATAGGCGGCCCCCCGAA
This sequence comes from Tautonia sp. JC769, assembly GCF_040717455.1. NCBI lineage: Bacteria > Pseudomonadati > Planctomycetota > Planctomycetia > Isosphaerales > Isosphaeraceae > Tautonia > Tautonia sp. JC769. Next base: position 46,561 of record NZ_JBFEFH010000033.1, on the reverse strand, counting down.
AGGATGCTGCGCCCTGGCGCTCGGGATCGGGCGGTCGAAAGCGGTTAAACTCCCTGAATCATGCAAAGCGGAGGCCAGGATGGGCCTTCACGCCCCTCCTATCATTGCGGTGATCGGAGGGATCGAACTCGGGCAAAGGAGACACCGTGCGCGGGCAACTGGCAATCATGATGGGCTTGCTCTATGCCGTTCAGGGGGCATGGTACCCGTTACTGGCCGTCCATTTGAAAGATCTCGGCATTTCCGGGGAGGCCCGGGGGTGGATCTTCGCCACCTTCGCCCTGGGGAGCCTGGCCGCGCCGCTCGGGGCGGGGCAACTGGCCGACCGTCGGGTCGCGGCCGATCGCCTGATGGCCTGCATCTACGCCCTGGCCGCGGTCCTGCTCGGGGTCATGGCCTCGGGCTGGATCGGAGGCGCCTGGCCGATCTTCGCCCTCTTCCTGATCTACTGGGCGATCGTCGCGCCGGCGTCGAGCCTCAGCAACACGATCGCCCTGCGCAACCTCGAACGCCCCCGGGCGCAGTTCGGCGGCGTCCGTCTCTGGGGGACGATCGGCTGGATGGTCGCCGGCTGGATCGTGGCCCAGGCGATGGCCCTGACCGGCTCGGACGACGGGCCTCGGGGGGCTTCCGAGGGCTTCGCCGTCGGGGCCGTGCTGGCCGCGGTGCTGGCCCTGTTCTGCCTCCGGCTCCCCCGGACGCCCCCGCTCGCCTCGTCCGGATCGGGGTGGGGATGGGCCGAGGCCGCGGCCGACGCCCGGATCCTGCTCCGCAGGCCGATCGTCGGGCTCTATTTCCTCACCGCCTTCGGGGTCACGCTCACCTTGCCCTACATGTTCCAGGTCCAGCCGCCCTACCTGGAGAGCATCGGCCTGCCGCGCCGCTGGATCGCCCCGGCGATGACCCTGGGCCAGTTGCCCGAGATCGCCGCCCTCTGGGCCCTGCCCTGGATGCTCCGGCGCTTCGGCGACCGGGGGACCCTCGCCCTCGGCATCGCCGCCTGGGTGATCCGGTACGGCTCCCTGGCGATCGACCCGCCCCTCTGGGTGGCTTTAATTGGCATCCCCCTGCACGGGATCGGGATCGCCTGCTTCACGATCGCCGGGCAGATGTTCCTCGACGGTCAGGCCCCCCCGCACCGTCGGGCCGGGGCGCAGGGGCTCCATACGGTCATCACTGCGGGCCTCGGCGCCCTGCTGGGCAATCTGCTGGCCGGGGCCGTGGTCGGGCAGTCGGGAGACACGGCCGTCGTCTTCCTCGTGCCCTTCGCGGTCAACGCCGTCTTGCTGATCGCCTGGGTTGGCCTGGCGAAGCGAGCGGCCCGGAGAAGTCATCCCCTCCCTGAGACTTCCCCCGTCACTCGCCCCGATCAAGGGGTCCCCTCGGAACCCCTGGGCTCCTCGCATTGAGCCGCCTCCCGGCTCGCTTCGAGTTTTCAAGAGGGACCGTTTTTCACTTGTCGGTCCCGCGTTCCTCGGCTGGTGCCGGCGGTGGTTCATCGGCCCCGGGATTCACCAGGGGTTCCTCGCGCCGTTTCGGGCGGCGTTCGGACGCCTTCTGCCGCTCCGAGGCCTTGGCCCGTGCCTTCTGTTCCGAGATCCGGGTCTCCCGGAGCATCTCGAACTGGCTGATCATCAGGCAGAGGAAGTGCAGTCGGGAGCCGTGCATCTCCAGGAACTCGCTGACCTGGAAGCCGCCATCGGCAAAGTCGTCGGCCATGGTCAAAACCTGGTCCGCCATCTGGTCGAGCATCGACCCGCGTACCTGGTTCAGGACCTCGATGGCCGCGGAAAGTTTGTCGGCTGAGTGGTCCGGTCGGGACATGGGAGGGCCTGGTTCTTAATCCTGGAGGGATTCGTCCTGGCCTCGGCAGTCTGATGCGGGATCAGCAACAGCCCGGCCGCGTCATCTGGCCGTCCCCAGCGTCGGGCGAGCCAGTCGGCGAACCGGGCGTCGAGCCAGCGGCGGTCGGTCTCCCAACGTTGCCGACTGACAAATCCGAGGTGTCCACCCCTCAAGGCAAGTTCCAGGCGGATTTGACACGGAAATTTTACAGAAAAAAATGGCTCGGCCGGAATAAACGGGTCGTCCAGGGCGTGGACCACCAGCCCGGGCACCCGAATCCGCGGGATCCAGGGGGCCGCGCTGGCCTTCTGGTAGTAGTCCATCGCCCCCGCGAATCCGTTCCGGGGGGCCGTGTAATGCTGGTCGAACTCCAGCATCGACCGCACCCTGGCCAGATCGACCGGCCCCAGATCCGGGACCATCGTGTGCAGGCGACGGATGTCGGCGATCAGCTGCCGGACGAAAAACCGGTCGTACAGGGACAGCGGGAACCGCTTCATGTTCGAGCAGCAGACGGCCAGGTCGATCGGCGGATTGGCCGCCAGCACGCAATCGAGGTTCGGGACCGGGCGATCGGCCGCCTCGCCGGCCAGCTTCAACACGATATTGCCGCCGAGCGAAAGCCCGACCAGGCCGATCGGCGCCTCCGGATAGCGGCGGGCCAGGTGCTCGGCCACGGCCCGGATGTCCTCGCTCCGGCCGCCGTGGTAGATCCCCTTCGACAATCCCAGGCCGGAGCCGGCGCTCCGCAGGTTGACCCGCACGACCCGCACCCCGAGCCTCATCAAGCGGTCGGTGAAGCGGATCTGATAGTCGCTCTCGGCGTGCCCGGCCAGCCCGTGCACCAGGACCACGATCGGCCGGTCGGCCGGGCAAGTCCCCGGGGCGCTCTCGAGCAAAACCAGGCGGTCGCCGTCGTCGAGCAGCAGATCCGTCCGCTCGACCGTCGGCAGGGCGATCGGCTTCCCCTTGGCCAGGAAGCCGAGGAGGGTCTGGGCGTGCCCCCCCCGGAACATCGGGTGCGGCTCGAACGGGGGGAACTCGACGTCGGTCGCGATCGAGGTCGAGGCAAGCGAGGGCTGCGTGTCAGACTCGGGCATCGTCGGTGGGCCAGGCTCGTTGGGGGAAGCGGGAAGGGGACGGGGCGCGGCTGGTCGCCCCGGATCGGAGGAAGGTTCGAGGGCCCTCGATCAGGGGGTCGGTTCCACGCGACGGATCCGGTGGTTGTTCGTGTCGCCGATGACGATGCCGCCATCGGGCCCGACGGCGACCCCGTGCGGCCGGTCGAGCTGGGCGTCCGTCGCCGGCTGGCCGTCGCCGGCCCCGCCCCGGACGCCGCTGCCGGCCACGGTCGTGATCCGGCCGTTCGTCAGGTCGATCCGGCGGATCACGTGATTCTCGGTGTCGACGATCAGCATCACGTCTCCCGAGAGTGCCAGCTCCTTCGGCCCGTCGAAGGTGGCCGCGAGGGCCGGGCCGCCATCGCCCGAGTACCCCTTGCGCCCCGTCCCGGCGATCGTCCGGATCAAGGCCGAGCCGGGCACCACGGCTCGCAAGGTGTTCCCGTTCCGTTCGAGGATATAGAGGGTCCCATCCGCCCCCACCGCCACGGCCCGAGGGCCGTGCAGCGCCGCCGACAGGGCCGGGCCCCCGTCCCCCGAGTGCCTCCCCTCGCCGGTCCCGGCCACCGTCTGGATCACCCCCGAGGCCAGGTCGACCGTCCGGACCCGATGCCCCGAGACGTCGGCGATGTACAGGATCGACTCGGTCGGGTCGAGCGCCACGCCGTTCGGCTCCACCACCCCGGCCGACGCCCCCGGGCCGCCGTCGCCCGAGCTGAATTCCGAACCGTTGCCGGCGATCGTGGTGATGATCCCGGCCGGGTCCACCTTGCGGACCCTCCGGTTCAGGCGATCGGCGAAATAGAGGTTCCCGAGTCGGTCCAGGCAGATCCCGTACGGCTCGTTCAGGCTCGCCTCGACCGCCAGGCCGTCATCGCCCGAGAACCCCTGGCGACCGCTCCCGGCGACCGTCGAGATCTCCCCCGTCTCCGCGTCGACCCGGCGGATCCGGTGGTTGAACGTGTCGGAGAGGTAGAGGTTGCCTGCGCGGTCGAAGGCCACGTCGAACGGCCCGTTGAGCCGGGCCTCCCGAGCCGGGCCGCCGTCGCCCGAGAACCCCGGCTGCCCCGTGCCGACCGGGCTGCTGATGCCCGGCAAGGGGGCGTCGGGACCCAGGAGCGCGAGCAATGCGAGCAAGGTCGGCAACATGGCGAGTGCCTCTCGGGAACGATCGCGGGGGGCGGGCCGGGCCGCCCGTGGCAGTCCGGCCCCTCATTCTGGCCGATCGGCCCGGCCCTTGAAAAGGCGGCGACGCCATCAAATCGGCTCGCCGAACATCTCGAACCAGGTCGGCTCGGGCGGATCGGGCCAGGCCCAGGCCCCTTCCATCGGCAACAGGGCGGCGACCTCGACCCCCTCGACCTCGACCGGGATCGTCTCCTCGAGGCCCAGGTCGGAGGGATTGAGGCGGTGGATCACGCAGCGGCCCCCGATCGTCGCGGCGGCGAAGACCGAGCCGTCCGTCTCGCAAAGCCCCCGGACGAATCCCTCCATCCCCGCCGATCGCCGCAGCTCCAGGTCATGCCCGAGCTGATGGACCGCGCCGAACCGGCCGGCCGCGTAGCAGAGCGCATCGCCGACCACCGCCAGCGACCTCGGGTCCTGCAACGCCCGGGCCGCCACCGAATCCCTCGTCACGTTGAACAGATACGCGTCGAAGCCGGCCCGGTCGCTCGCCGAGACGTACAACTCGTTGCGGAAGAAGGCCAGCGCGTGCAGGGCCGGATCGGCCTTCCCCTCGACCGCCAGCCGGGGCCGCCAGCCGAACCGTTCCGACGGCTCGATCCGGTCGCGATCCGCGCGGAACGCCACCATCTGCCCCGTCCCGGAGGAGAGGACGTAGAGCGTCTCCTCGAAGAACTCCAGGCCGCTGACGTCCGAGAACCCGTGGAGCCGATACCGGGCCTCGGGCATCAGGTCCTCGGACCGCAGGATCAGGAGCGACGGCTCCGCCTCCCCCAGGTGCCGGAAGGGGGCGGCCGAGGCGAACAGCATCCGACCCGATCGGGCCAGCCCGCCCAGGCCGTCGCACCGCGCGCCGTCCGGGGGGAGTTCCAGGGCCATCCGGAATCGGCCGGTCCCCAGATCCACGACCCCGAGCCCGGCCCGAGACGGCGGCCGGACGTGCTGGAAGCTCACGAGCAATTGCATCGCCGGCCCTCGGTCGGTCCGATCCGATCCACCTCGACCCCGGCGGGATCACCCGGCCGGGGTGACTCGCGGAAGCCGATCGGGCGGCACGTCCTTCAGGCGGAGCCCGGCCAGATCCTTGGGAGAGAGGGTCGGATCGCTCATCGGCCAGGAAATCCCCAGGTCGGGGTCATCCCAGCGGATGCTCCCCTCCTCCTTCGGCGCGTAGTATTCGGTGCACTTGTAGCAGAACAGGGCGTGCTCGCTCGTGACCACGAACCCGTGCGCGAACCCCGGCGGCACCCAGAATTGCCGCTTGTTGGCCGCCGAGAGCGTCACGCCGACCCACCTGCCGAACGTCGGCGAGCCGACCCGGATGTCGACCGCCACGTCATAGACTTCCCCGAGCAGGACGCTGACCAGCTTCCCCTGCGCCGTCGGATGCTGGTAGTGCAGGCCCCGCAGGACCCCTCGCTGCGAGAAGGAGAGGTTGTCCTGCACCCAGGGGCCTGGCATCCCGCACTCGGCGTAGCGGCCCTGGTTCCAGGTCTCGATGAAGTAGCCGCGATCGTCGCCGAAGACCTTCGGCTCCAGGATCAAGGCGCCGGGCAGTTCCGTCTCGATCACGTTCATGGCAACGGCTCGCGCTCGACCAGGTCGACCAGGTACTGGCCATATTCGTTCTTCAGGCCGTCGGCGAGTTCGAGCACCCGGGCCCGGTCGATGTACCCCATCCGGTAGGCGACCTCCTCGACGCAGGCGACCTTCCAGCCTTGCCGCTGCTCGATCACCCGGATGAAGTCCGACGCCTGGGCGAGCGACTCGTGCGTTCCGGTGTCGAGCCAGGCGATCCCGCGCCCCATCACCTCGACCCGGAGCTGGCCGCGGCGGAGGTATTCCAGGTTCGAATCCGTGATCTCCAGCTCTCCCCGGGCCGACGGCTTCTGGTTGGCCGCGATGTCGAGGATCTGGTTGTCGTAGAAGTACAGCCCGACGACCGCGTAGTTCGACTTCGGCGTCTTCGGCTTCTCCTCGATGCTCACCGCGCGGCGGTCGCCGTCGAACTCGACGACGCCGTAACGCTCGGGGTCCTGGACGTGATAGCCGAAGACCGTCGCCCCCTCGGCGCGGGCCGAGGCCCGCTGGAGCATCTCGCTGAAGCCGTGGCCGTAGAAGAGGTTGTCCCCCAGCACGAGGGCCGAGGGCCGGTCGCCGATGAAGTCGCGGCCGATCAAAAACGCCTGGGCCAGCCCTTCGGGCTTCGGCTGCTCGGCGTATTCGAGCCGGAGGCCCCACTGCGAGCCGTCGCCCAGCAGGTCGCGGTAGCGCGGCAGGTCGGAGGGGGTCGAGATCAGGAGGATCTCGCGGATTCCGGCGAGCATCAGGGTGCTCAGCGGGTAGTAGATCATCGGCTTGTCGTAGACCGGCAAGAGCTGCTTGCTGGTCACCCGGGTCAGCGGATAGAGCCTCGTGCCGAGGCCGCCGGCGAGGATGATCCCGCGACGATCGAGGGTCTTGGTACTCATGCCGGCTGCTGCTCCCGCTTCAGTCCGAGCCGCTCGCGGTAGGCCCCCGACGACACGCGCTCGCACCACTCGGTGTTGCCCAGGTACCACTCGACCGTGCGTCGGAGGCCCGTCTCGAAGGTTTCCTGGGGCGTCCAGCCCAAGTCCCGCCCGATCTTCGAGGCGTCGATCGCGTACCGCTTGTCGTGGCCGGGCCGGTCGGTTACATACGTCACGAGCGACTCATGCGGCCGGTGGGGCGAGCCCGGGGCGAGCTCGTCGAGCAGGGTGCAGATCGTCTTCACGACCTCCAGGTTCGTCTTCTCGTTGTGCCCGCCGACGTTGTACGTCTCGCCCGGCGTCCCCTTCTCCAGCACGAGGCGGAGGGCCCGGGCATGGTCGTCGACGTAGAGCCAGTCGCGGACGTTGTCCCCCTTGCCGTAGATCGGCAGGGGCTTGCCGGCCAGGGCGTTGAGGATCATCACCGGGATCAGCTTCTCGGGGAACTGATACGGCCCGTAGTTGTTCGAGCAGTTGGTGATGAGCGTCGGCAGGCCGTACGTGTGGTGCCAGGCCCGCACCAGGTGGTCGGAACTGGCCTTGCTGGCCGAGTAGGGCGAATTCGGCGAGTACGGCGTCGTCTCGGTGAAGAACCCCTCGGCGCCGAGCGACCCGAAGACTTCATCCGTCGAAATATGCAGGAACCGGAATCGGTCCTTCGCCTCCCCGTCGAGCGACCGCCAGTGGCCGAGGGCCGCTTCCAGCAGGCAGAAGGTGCCGGTGATGTTCGTCTGGATGAACTCGGCCGGGCCGTCGATCGAGCGGTCCACGTGCGACTCGGCCGCCAGGTGCATCACCGCGTCGGGCCGATACTGCGCGAACAGCCGCTTGACCTCGGTCGCGTCGCAGATGTCGACCCGCTCGAAGTGGTGGCGGGGGTCGTCCAGGGCCTGGCCCAGCGAGTCGAGATTGCCGGCGTAGGTCAGCTTGTCGACGTTGACCACCTCGTCGGTCGTCTCGGCGATCAACTGGCGAAGCAAGGCCGAGCCGATGAAACCGGCGCCGCCGGTCACGAGGATCCTCATCCGGGCGGGCCCTCCGGGGGATGGGTGGAACGGGTGCGTTGATCTGTCGTTCGGAAACTGCGGGCATTTTGACAGATCAACCCGGACCGAACAACCCCACCGGGTTGCCCCCGGTCAACGCCCGATGCCCGGTCACCTCGTCAACGTGCCGGAGGACCCGCCGCCCCTTCGGGCCTCCCGGGGCGAGCCGGGGGGGCGCAGCAGTTGATCGGGCAGACGTCGTGGCTGGGGCCGAAGCGGCCGACGGCCCGACGGTCGGGGGCCTCGGTGATGCGTTCCTTGATCAGTTCGGCCAGCATGGCGACGAACCTGGGGTCGGTCCCCGCCGAGTCGGCCCGGACCATGTTCAGGCCGATCTCGTTACAAGCCAGCTTCGCCTCCTCGTCCAGGTCGAACAGGACCTCCATGTGGTCGGAGATGAAGCCGATCGGGTGGACGACCGCGTCGGCGACCCCTTGGGACCGTAGGTCCTTCAGGTGGTCGACGATGTCCGGCTCCAGCCAGGGGTCTTGCGGCCGACCGCTCCGGCTCTGGTAGACGAGCGACCAGCGAGACTCGGGAAGGCCGACGGCCTCGGCCACCAGGCGGCACGACTCCATCAACTGCGTCACATAGTTGCAGTTCCTGGCCATCGACTCCGGGATGCTGTGCGCCGTGAAGGCCACCCGGGCGGCGTCGCGACGGTCCTCGGGGATCTGGCCCAGGGCCGCCCGGACCTTGTCGGCGTTGACCTCGATCCAGGCCGGGTGGTTGTACCAGACCCTCATCTTCTGGATGATCGGCGCCCGGTCTTCCCCGGCCGTCCGCTGGGCGTGCTGGAGGTTCTCCCGATACTGCCGGCAGCCGGAGTAAGAACTATAGGACGAGGTCACGACCGCCAGGGCTCGCCTGATGCCGTCGTCGGCCATCTGCCGCATCGTGTCGTCGAGCATCGGGTGCCAGTTGCGGTTGCCCCAGTAAATCGGGAGGTCGACGCCGATCTCCTTCAAGGCGGGCCGCAGGGCGTCGATGAGCTGTCGGCAGTGCTCGTTGATCGGGCTGACCCCGCCGAAGTGCTGGTAATGCTCGGCCACTTCGAGCATCCGCTCCCGGGGCACCGGCTTGCCCCGGAGGACGTTCTCCAGGAACGGGATCACGTCGTCCGGCCCTTCCGGGCCGCCGAAGCTGACGAGCAAGATGGCGTCGTACGGCAGCTCGCCGACCGGGGGGCCTGCGGTGGCGGGGGTCGGATCGACCGGGGGGGCAGCCTGGCTCATTGTGAATGCAGCTCGATTCTCGGGGGGGAATTCACCCTTGCTGTTGTAGTCCCGCCGTCGAGCCTCGTGCAACCAGGAGCGGGGGTCGATCCGCCCCCCCTTCGTCGTCGATCGGCGAGGCTATGGGGCTGGGGCCTCCTCGATCCCGAAGGCGTTGAGTGTGAAGCCGTCCGGCGGCATCGGCCCCTCCTCGAAGCGGGTGACCGTGCTGACATAATCGACGGGGGAACGGCCGGCGGGGCCGCTCCCCCAGGTGCGGACCTTCCGGAGCCTGGGAATGCCGCCCGATCTGGGGTCGTACGAGATGAGGCCGTGGGCCTTGACGTTCCCCGGCTTGAACTCGCGGGTGGCGGAGTCCCTGACTCGGACTCCCTCGTAGAGCGCCTCATAACTCCGGAGGACCCAGGACGCAGCCGGATCGAAGCGGAAGGAACCGCTGTACTTCGGCGAGCGTTCCGACGCCGGGACCTCCCAGGTGACCTCGACCAGGGTCCCTTCACCGTCCGGGTCGTCGACTTCCCTCGCGGCGACCAGCGTGCACTCGGGCCTGGAGATGAAGTCGAGGATCGTCTCGTTCAGGAAGGCGAACGGTGCCATCGACGCGGGGACGCTCCTCCGCCCGCGCCCTGACAGGTCCACCCCGTCTCCTTCCGCCCAGAGGCGGCTGACCGCGTACGCCTCCGCCCCGGGAGGCTTCTCAAGGATGAACGCAACCTCCGGGCCCGAGACCACCACCTGCGTCGGGCCTTCGTCCGGGGTCACGATCGATCCGATCCTGTCGCCGCTGCCCCCGAATTCCCAGTTCGCGTTCTGGTTCTCCAGCCCTTTCAGCCTGGCGGCCGTCTCGGCGTCGCGGATCTCGGCCTCCACGCGGCCGTCCATCCTCAGATTGGAATAGAAGGCGACGAGGCGCTTGAACTGCTCGGGGTATTCCTCGCGGAACTGGCGGAGCAAGGCGTCGTCGTCCTGCGCGGCCGGAGCCGTGGATCCCGGGACGATGAGAGTAGCCAGTGCGACCAATCCGGAGAGCACCCGGCGGCCCGCAAGCCCCGGGAACAGCGACGAGGGCCACCCGAGGGCCGGCCTCTCAACAGTTCCTGGTTGAGTCTTCACGTACGGCATTCTCCTCGAAGAGCCCGTGTTTCGGCCAGACGACGCTCGGAGGACAGAGGGGGGGCTGGGCGCCCCATCAGCGACACACTTGCACACGAGACAAGCGGTGGAGTCCCTCGTGCGGTTTCTCGGGGTGCCTGGGGTCGTATCGTGTCGCCCCCCGCGCGGAATCGCTGCGGCCGGACATCGTGGGTTTCGCTCGCGGGCGACGACAACCATGAGAACGCGGCGGAACAGTGCAGGAATGGAGTCATCTCGAATTGGAAGGTACAGCGCCGCCGGAGGGGCGTCAAGCATGGATCAATGATCGACGGATGAGTTCAACAGGAAATATCCCGGAGATCATTGATGAACCACCGGTGATCGCCGGTCAGGGCGTCTGCTCGGGCCCGTCGGCAAGGGGGGCGAGGTGCTCCCGGAACAGGTCGAGCCAGCCGAGCAGGAGGGCCGCGCCGATGGTCTCCGGCGGGCGGAGTTCGTCAGGGGGAGTGCCCCAGTAGAAGCCGATGAAGCCGGAGGCGATCGGCTCGGCGTCCTTGAGGAACTCCTTGAAGTCCTCGGGGCCGCTCTTGAGGGGGAAGGTCTCCTCGATGACCACCGGCTTGCCGACGACGAAGCCGCGGAGCGTCTCGATGGCCTCGTCCACCTTGCCCGACTCGGGGTAGAGGTGGACGGCAACGAAGTCCAGATCGTCGGCGATCGCATCGGGGACGAAGCCGGAGGAGAGGCCGGGCCGGTCGAGGCTCCAGGGGACGAGGCCGACGGTGATGAGGGTGTCGGGGTCGACCGCGCGGATGGCCTCGGAGAGGGTTGCGATCCAGCCCCGGGCGACCTCGGGGCGGGGGCGGCCGGCCGGGTCGAGGGTGATGAACTGGACGAAGTGCTTGTCGCCGAAGCCGGGGCCGAGCCAGTCGCCCGGCTCGCGCCTCCCGCCGGGCACGACCGGCTCGTTCATCAGGTCGTAGCAGAAGACGACCGATCGGCCGGCACAGAGACCGGCGACGGCCTTCCAGAAGTTCGCCTGCGCGGCCCAGCGGTCGGCCTCGGACAGCTCATCGTACCAACCGGGCACGTCCTGCTTGTGGTAGCAGCCGAGGCCGGTGAGGTCGAGGTGCAGCCCGACCCGCTCGGCCAGGTCGAGCAGGTCGCCGAGCCGGTCGAGCTGCGCCGCGTTCGGCGCGTCGGGGGCGTCCATGAAGCGGCCGAACTGGAGGTGGACGCGGACGACGTTGGCGCCCAGGTCCTTCATCTCCTCGAAGTCCTCCTCGACCATCGGCCACTCGTCGTGCCAGTAGTCCTCGATGAGCCGGCCGGGGGCGTCGTGGTCGTAGTTGAAGCCGATCGGGCGGAAAGGTTTGCCGGACGGTTCGAGGACGAACGATCGGGCGTCGTCGGCCACGCGGACCCGCTCGGGCGCCTGGCCGAGGGCCGGGGCCAGGGGGAGCAGGGTCGAGACGGCGACCAGCGGGATCATGAATCGGTGTCGATGGGTCATGGTGTGCTCCCTTGGGGAGGTTCGAGTCGGTCGGTCGGCCCGTGGCCACTTGCGAGTCCCTCGCCGGGACTCTATCTTCGCAGACCAAAGGACCGTCACGCGAGGCTTATCGACGGTCCGCCATCGCGACGCCTGGGAGTGCTCCGATCCATGGCCACCACCAAGACGATCACCGACCGACCGATCCGGGTCGCCATCATCGGCCTCGGCTTCGGGGCCGAATTCATCCCGATCTACCAGAAGCATCCCGACGCCGACATGCACGCCATCTGCCGCCGCAACCAGCAGGGGCTGGATGAGATCGGCGACAAGTTCACGATTGCCAAGCGGTACACGAGCTACGAGGAACTGCTGGCCGACCCGGAGATCGACGCCGTCCACATCAACTCGCCGATCCCCGACCACGCCCCGCAGACGATCGCCGCGCTGAAGGCCGGCAAGCACGTCGCCTGCACCGTGCCGATGGCCACGACCATCGACGAGTGCCGCCAGATCGTCGAGGCCCAGCGCGAGGCCGGCACCGTCTACATGATGATGGAAACCGTCGTCTACAGCCGCGAATACCTGTTCGTCAAAGAGCTGTACGACAAGGGAGAGCTGGGCCGCTTGCAGTTTCTCCGCGGCAGCCACCAGCAAGACATGGACGGCTGGCCCGAGTACTGGCCGGGCCTGCCGCCGATGTGGTACGCCACCCACTGCGTCAGCCCGTGTTTGGCGATCCTCGGCAAGCACGCCGAGGCCGTCACCTGCCACGGCTCGGGCCGGATCCGCGAAGACCTGATCGCCAAGTACAACAGCCCGTTCGCCATCGAGACCGCCACCTTCTCGATCAAGGATTCCGACGTCTGCGCCGAAGTGACGCGCTCCCTGTTCGACACCGCCCGCCAGTACCGCGAGAGCTTCGACGCCTACGGCTCGAAGAAGTCGTTCGAGTGGCAGCAGGTCGAGGACGAGGAGCCGGTCATCCACACCAAGAGCACCGAGGCGAACCCGGTCCCCGAGCCGGAGATCCCGAAGCGGGTGAAGGTGCCCGACTACGCCCACCTCCTGCCCGAGCCGATCCAGGCCTTCACCACCCGAGGGGTCTACGGCGGCGAAGGCGAGGAGCACCTCTCCTTCACCCAGGGGGCCGGCCACGGCGGCAGCCACCCCCACCTGACCCACGCCTTCCTCATGGCCATCAAGGGGGAACGCCCCGCCCTCCCCGACGCCGAGACCTCGGCCAACTGGACCATGGTCGGCCTCTGCGCCCACGAGTCGGCCCTGAAGAAGGGGGAGAAGGTCGTCATCCCGACCTTCTGACGGTTTCGGCCCGCGGAGCGCTCCCGATCCGGAGCCGGAGGCCCACCGGGAGCGCTCGGCGCCGAATCACGAGTTTCTTTGCCAGCAACGACTTGCGTCGACCATTTGGCTTCGTTCCGCGCGAGCGCTCCGCCGATCGGTTTCGTTTCGCGCGGAAGGATCGCGGGGGAGCGGGAGCCGGATCGGGGAGGGAGCCGCCGGGGCGTCGCGATCGAGTCGAATTGCCAAGGAACGAGGGGCGGGATCGACGCCTGCCTCGGCCCGGTCGGGGGATCGCCCCCGATCCGGCCTCGACAGAATCATCGTGATTTCGGCGATTCGCAGTCACAGAATGTTCGATCGCGTCACGTTTTTCCGCGCGGGAGGCGACTCCCCGAGCCTTCGGGGACGGGTGCCGGGATGAACGGCGCAATGACGGAGGAGCCGTCTCGGCCGCCCGACCGCCCGGATCGTCCGTCGTGAGATCGTCTTGCCCGAGTCGAGCCGGCGACCGCGGGGGGAGGCGCCGAGGCGAGCGGTCCGCCTCGGGAGGCCCGGCCGACTGGCCTTTACGGGGCCGAGGCCGATGCGATCTAATGGAGGATCGCGGACGGAGCCGGGGGCCCTTCGACCCGGCGGCCGGCCGAGGCGTTTCTCTCGCGAGCACCCAGTTGTCGAGCCTTGCACCCGGGATCGTCGATGCCGCCCCAGTACATCTTCTCCATTGAACGTCTGTCGAAAAATCACGGCAAGAAAGAAGTCCTGAAGGACATCACCTTGATGTTCTATCCCGGGGCGAAGATCGGCGTCCTCGGGCCGAACGGGGCCGGGAAGAGTACCCTGCTGCGCATCATGGCCGGCGAGGAGACCGATTATCTCGGCGTCGCCCGACCCGCCCCCGGAGCGACGATCGGCTACCTGTCCCAGGAGCCGATGCTCAATCCCGAGAAGGACGTGCTCGGGAACGTCGAGGAGGCCGTCGCCCCGCTCCGAGCCCTGCTCAAGCGCTACGACGAGATCAACACGCGGCTCGGCGAAGGGCCCGACGCCGACGAGATGGACGCCTTGCTGAACGAGCAGGCCGACGTCCAGGACGGCATCGAGGCCGCCAACGGCTGGGAGCTGGACCGCCGCCTCGAAATCGCCATGGACGCCATGCGGCTCCCGCCCGGCGACGCCGACGTCTCCACGCTCTCCGGGGGCGAACGCCGCCGCGTCGCCCTCTGCAAGATCCTGCTCCAGCGTCCCGACATCCTCCTGCTCGACGAGCCGACGAACCACCTCGACGCCGACAGCGTCCTGTGGCTCGAACGGGCGTTGCAGGAGTATCCGGGGATGGTCGTGGCCGTGACGCACGACCGCTACTTCCTCGACAACGTCGCCCAGTGGATCCTCGAACTCGACCGAGGCCGCGGCATCCCGTTCGAAGGGAACTACACCGGCTGGCTCGAACAGAAGCAGGCCCGGCTCGAAAAAGAAGAGAAGCAGGACCGCTCGCGCAAGAAGACGCTGGAGCGCGAGCTGGAGTGGATCCGGATGTCTCCCCGGGCCCGCGTCTCCAAGAACCGCGCTCGGATTCAGCGCTACGAGCAACTGGCCGCCGAGGAGGCCGAGCGCCGCGACGAGCCGGTCACGATCCAGATCCCCCCCGGGCCTCACCTGGGGGATCTCGTGGTCGAGTCCGAAGGGGTCTCGAAGGCGTTCGGCGATCGGATCCTGTTCGAGAACCTCAATTTCCGGCTCCCGCCCGGCGGCATCGTCGGGGTGATCGGGCCCAACGGGGCGGGGAAGACGACCCTCTTCCGGATGATCGTCGGCCAGGAGAAGCCCGACTCGGGGACGCTCCGGGTGGGCGACACGGTGAAGCTCTCCTATGTCGACCAGAACCGCGACGCGCTCGACGCGGAGAAGACGATCTTCCAGGAGATCAGCGGCGGGCTCGACCAGATCGAGCTGGGCAAGCGCAAGGTGCCGTCCCGGGCCTATGTCTCCTGGTTCAACTTCCGCGGGCCGGATCAGGAGAAGAAGGTCGGCAGGCTGTCCGGCGGTGAACGGAACCGCGTGCACCTGGCCAAGCTCCTGACGACCGGCGGCAACCTGTTGCTGCTCGACGAGCCGTCGAACGACCTGGACGTCGACACGTTGCGGGCGCTCGAAGACGCCCTGCTCGACTTCTCCGGCTGCGCCGTGGTCATCAGCCACGACCGCTGGTTCCTCGACCGGATCGCCACGCATATCCTCGCCTTCGAGGGGGAGAGTCAGGTGGTCTGGTGCGACGGGAACTACGAGACCTATCTCGATCAGCGCCGCGAACGGCTCGGCATCGAGGCCGAGCAGCCGCACCGGATCAAGTACAAGAGCCTGGTCCGGGGCTGATCGCGTCCCTCGCGGGGCGGCCTCCGGCACGAGGGGGCCGGCCCCGATCCTTCGATCCCCCGGGCGAGCGTCGGGGGATCGAGGGGCGCCGGCTCGGACCGATTGCCCGGGGCCGGCCGGGCGGTGCTCGGCGGCCGTCGTCACGGTCGCGATCGCGGCCTCGGATCTGCGGTCGAGGCCGACCGCCCGCGCGTCGGATTGGGGCGAAAACGCTCGTCTCTCGATCCGAGAGCGCCTATAACAGACTGGAGAAGATGGGTTGGCTCTGCCGACGTGCCCGGGCGGTCCCGCTGGACGCCCTCGGGGGTTCGCCTCGGCGATCGAGTGAGCTTTGTTGAGACCGCCACCGTGATTGCTCCCCAGAATGCGTTGAAATGGGCCGAGGAGGGCCGATCATGGGCCTCGGCCGTCCCGGGCATGGGATGGACCCCCGCGTTGTTCCGCCGCCGGGCCGCCGCGAGTGCGGCCCGGGTCGCGATCGAGGGTCGCGATCGATCCCTCTCGTACGAGGAGCTCGACGCCTGGACCGACCGGCTCGCCGGGGCGTTGCGGGGCTTCGGGGTGGGCCGGGGCGTGCTGGTGGGGCTGGCGCTGCCGAGGTCGATCGAGGCGGTCGCCGCGATGCTCGCGGTGATGAAGGCGGGGGGGGCGTTCCTGCCGATCGACCCCGATTACCCGACCGCCCGGCAAGCGTTCATGTTGAAAGATGCTGACGTTCCACTCGTGGTGACGTCTGCCGAAATTGCTCCGAGCCTTCCCGTTTCGGGGGCTCGCGTGGTGACGATCGACGAGCTGCGGGCGGGTGGCGAGGTGGCTCCGATCGCTGAAGCGGCTGACGGGCAGGTCGATGATCTGGCCTACGCGATCTACACCTCCGGATCGACCGGGAAGCCGAAGGCCGCGTTGCTGACGCATCGCGGGATCGGGCCGCTGCACGAGGCGCAGGCCCCGGCGTTCGGCATCGGCGAGGGGACCCGCGTGCTGCAGTTCGCCGCCCTCGGGTTCGACGCGACGGTGAGCGAGGTCTTCGTCACCCTGCTGGCGGGGGGGACGGTCTGCGTCGCCGAGGCGGGGGACCTGGTGCCCGGCGAGGCGCTCGCGAGGACGCTGGTCGAGCGTCGGATCGCCGTGGCGACCCTGCCGCCGACGGTGGTGGGCCGCTTGCCCCGGGGATCGTACCCCGACCTGCGCACGCTGGTGGTCGCGGGGGAGGCGTGCCCGGCGTCGCTGGCGTCGGAATGGTCGGTCGGGCGTCGCCTGGTCAATGCGTATGGGCCGACCGAGGCGACCGTCTGCGCGACGCTCTACCGGTGCCCGCAAGGCGAGCAGCCGGCTCCTCCCATCGGTCGGCCGTTGGCTCATGTTGACGTTTTGATCCTGGACGAGTCGGGCCGGCCGGTGGCGGAGGGGGAGGCGGGGGAGCTGGCGCTGGGCGGTCCTGCGTTGGCCGAGGGCTATCTCCGTCGGCCTGAGCTGACGGCCGATCGGTTCGTGACCCTTGCCGGGGCCGATGGTGAGGGATTGGCGCGACGGTTCTACCGCACGGGGGATCGCGTGCGGCGGCGGGCCGACGGCAATCTCGAATTCCTCGGACGCCTGGATGAACAGGTGAAAATCCGGGGGATTCGGATCGAGCCGTCCGAGGTCCGGGACGTGCTCGAGCGTCACCCTCGGGTGCGAACGGCGGCGGTCTTGCCGGAGGGGCAGGGGGCGGATCGGCGGCTCGCGGCCTTCCTCGTGCCCGAGGGGGACGCGACGCACCTGGCGGACGACCTCCGCGCGTACCTGCGATCACATCTGCCGATCCATCTCATGCCGGGCCGTTTCCGAGTGGTCGAGAGCCTCCCGAGGACGGCCCACGGGAAGCTCGACCGCCGGGCCTTGCTCGCCGCCGAGCCCGACCGCCCGCGGGGACCGGCCCCGGGGGGCGCCGCCACGCGGGCCTCGGCCCCCCGGGATGCGATGGAATGGCTCGTGGCCCGGGTCTGGCACGACGTACTCGGCCGGGACGTCGACATCGACGACGACTTCTTCGAGGCCGGGGGTGATTCGCTCTCGGCGATGGATGTGCTCGGCCGCCTGCAGCGCCAGACGGGCGTGGCGCTCTCGATCGGGTCGATGATGCAGCGGCCCACCGTGGCCGGCCTGGCGGAAGCCCTCGCCCGCCATCGGGCCGCGGACGACTGGTCGCCGCTGGTGCCGATCCAAAGCGGTGGCGCCGGGCCGCCCGTCTTCTGCATCCATCCGGGGGGCGGGAACGTCCTCTGTTATGTCGAACTGGCCCGGGCGATGGGGCCGGATCGACCGCTCTACGGCCTCCAGGCCCCGGGGGTCGACGACGAGCGGCCCCCGCTGACCTCGGTCGAGGCCATGGCCGAGTCGTACCTGGAGGCGATCAGGACGGTCCAGCCCGAGGGGCCGCTGCGGCTCTGCGGCTGGTCGTTCGGGGGGGTGGTGGCGTACGAGATGGCGCGCCGGCTCGAATCGGAGGGGAAGGCGCCCGAGCAGCTCTTCCTGATCGACGCGGGATTCCTCCATGCCTTCGCGATCCTCCGGGCCTTGATCCCGAGCGAGACGCCCCTGTTTCAGTTTCTCGGGGCCAAACGCGTGGACATCTTCCCGGAATTTCGCCGCCATGCCGAGGTGTCGAAGATCGTCCCGCCGGGGGCCTCGGCCCGGCAGATCCGGAGGATCTTCGAGGTCTTCATGGCCAACGTCGAGGCCCTCTACTCCTATCGCCCCGGGCCGTACGCGGGAGGCCCGATGACCCTGCTGATGGCCGAGGAGGCGATCACCGATCGGAGGCGCGATCCGGTCGACGAGTGGCGGCGGCTTTGCCTCGATCTGGACATCGCGACGGTCCCCGGGAACCACCTGACGATGATGCGACCGCCGTACGTCCAGGAGCTGGCGCGGGCAATCGCCGATCGCCTGGGCCGGCGCCCGGTCGATGCGTCGGCGGACACACATTCTCAGGGATCATAAAGACATGTGTGCGATGCCTCCCTCGGATTCCGCAGTGCCCCCGGGCGGGTTCGACCGCACGGCCTGGTTTTACGAGCCGCTCGCGCGGCTGTATTCACTGGGGAGGATCGAGGCGGCCAAGGCGTCGCAACTGGACGCCCTGCAGCCCGGGGATCGGGTCCTTTATGTGGGGGTCGGCGCGGGGGAGGACGCCGTGCTCGCGGCCCGGCGCGGGGTCGAGCTGACCTGCATCGATCTTTCGGATCAAATGTTGCGCCGTGCCCGATTGAAGGTCGAGCGCGCCGGCCGGTCCGCCGAGTTCATTCGCGGCGACGTGTTCGACCACGACCGGGAGGGCTATTACGACGTCGTGGCCGCGAATTTCTTCCTGAACTGCTTCGAGCGGGGGCCGATGCGGCGCATGCTCCGGCACCTCGCCGGCCTGGTCCGGCCGGGGGGGCGCCTCCTGATCGCCGATGTCGCCGTCCCGTCGGGCCCGTTGGTCCACCGGGCGATCCACCGGGCCTACAACGGGGTCGGCATCGCGCTCTACTGGGCGATGGGGTTGGTCCCCCTCCATCCCATCTACGACTACCGCCGTTATTTCGACGAGGCGGGGCTGCGCTGCCGGTCGGTGCGCGACTTCCGCGTCCTCCCGTTCGGTCCGGTCAGCTTCCAGGCGATCGAGGCCGAGCGGGTCGGCCCCACGGACGCGCAGGGAGAGTGAACGACATGTACGCTCCTGTTCACGTCAGGAGCGATTGATTCGCTCATTCGTGGTCGACGGTGATCACGACCTTCCCGACCAGGGTGCCCGCGCCCCCGACGCTGTTGTCTTCGAGGAATTGCTGGGCCTCGGCCGCCTGCTCGATCGGGAAGGCGCGGCCGACGATCGGCTTGAGGCGGTCCTGGGAGATCCATCGCGTCATGTCCTCGGCACAGATGAGTTGGTCATCGGGCTCGTAATTGAACATGGCGAAGCCGAGGATCGAGCAGTTGCGCGGGTAGAACGAGCCCAGGGGGAAGCTCGGCGTCGCGTCGCGGCCGGCCATCAGGACGGCGCGGCCGCGCTTGCGGAGCAAGGGGACGATGGTCATCAGGTCGGGCTCGCGCTGGGTCTCGAACCAGACGTCGATCCCGTCCTCTGCCCATTCGCGCAGGCGGGCGGGGACGTCGTCGGTCTTGTAGTTGAGCACCAGGTCGGCGCCGAGCGATCGGCAGAGCTCCAGCGACCGCTCGTGCCCGG
This sequence comes from Tautonia sp. JC769, assembly GCF_040717455.1. Taxonomy (NCBI): domain Bacteria; kingdom Pseudomonadati; phylum Planctomycetota; class Planctomycetia; order Isosphaerales; family Isosphaeraceae; genus Tautonia; species Tautonia sp. JC769. The sequence goes on along the minus strand of NZ_JBFEFH010000033.1, from coordinate 27,144 downwards.
CCGTCGTGGCGACCCGGGCGCCGGTGGCCTTGGCCATCTGGATGACCATCGAGCCGACCCCGCCGCCGCCCCCCGCGACATAGACGGTTTCGTGGGGCTTTAAGTGTGCCCGCTCGAACAGGCCGAGGTGGGCCGTGATCCCGACCAGGGCCATCGACGCGGCCTCGGCGTCGGAGAGCCGGGGCGGGGTCGCGTAGAGCCAGCGTTCGTCCGTGCAAACATAGTCGGCGACGGAGCCCTGGCGCCCGAGGATCCCCTGGTTCGACCCCCAGACGCGGTCGCCGGGGCGATAGCGGGTCGCCCCGCGGCCGACGGCCTCGACCGTGCCGGCGACATCGGTCCCGACCACGTAGGGGAAGCTCATCGGCATCTTGACCCGGCCCGATCGCAGGTACAGGTCGATCGGGTTGATGGAGGCGGCGCCGACCTTGACGAGCACCTCGCCGGGGCCTGGCGTGGGGGTCGGGACCTCACCGACCGTGATCGCTGAGGCATCGCCGAGCGATTCGATGTAGGCGGCTCGCATGGGAGCGGCTCCCCTGGGATTCGGGTGGGCGGGTATCGGCGTCGCGTTGCGGTGGGGTCATGGCCGGCTTCGGGACCCGTGGCCCCCTTCGGAACGGGACCGGATCGCACCCGCACCAGGCAAACGGTCCCGGAGTGTTCGGCGGGGCGATTGATCGGCCAATCGGTCGATCAATCGATCAACTAATCGATATTGACCTGGATTTCATCGCCGACGACCCGGACCGGGAAGGTCGAGACCCGGGCCCGGGAGCCTTCGAGGTGTCGACCGTCCTGGAGGTCGAACCGCCAGCCGTGCCAGGTGCAGGTGACGGACTTGTCGAAGACGATCCCGTCGCTCAGCGGGGCTCCCTGGTGGGGGCAATAATCCTCGATCGCGAAGTAGTGGCCGCCGTCGAGGAAGATCGCGACCATCACGCCGTCCACGTCGAAGGCTCGCCCCTGACCTTCGGGGATCTCTCCGACTCTCGCGACCGTGTAATAACGCTCGGCTTCGGTCGACACCAGCGGCCTCCAGATCCGAAATCATGCAACGGAGGGAACAGGATCGCCTCGATCGGGTTCGAGACGGGGCCGCCCCGCGGGGGCGGGCAAGACATTTCCATCATAGCCGCCCGGCCGGTCGGGGTGAAACCCTTGGTCCCTGGCGGTTGCGCAGGGATTCGCCGGACTTCTCGATGGCTCGCGCGCCGCCTCGACGCGAACCGGCTCGGACGTGACCGAGGAGTCGGGGGCAGTCGTCGCGAGCCTCACCGGCATGCGGCCGGGTGCGGGACGGCTGGCCGAGGGAGGCGGGGCAGGGCAGGGCGGTGCAGGGTGGCTTCGCACGTGCTCCGGATCGTCGGCGATCCGCAACAACCGGGACGCGTCCCTGTGTCCCGGTCGGCCACGACGCGAGCGCCGAAGCGCCCTCGATCGTGGTTGTCTCACGCTCGAATGACGAATCGCGATGCCGGATGCAAGATCGGCTCGCCGAGGCTCAGTAGGCGTTGAAGGTCCAGTACGCCCCCATGCCCGCGATGCCGATGACCCGGATCGACGGATCGAGCAGGGCGGCGGCGTGGGCCGGCGAGGCGAGCCACTGGGCGCCGATGCTGGCGGCCGATCCCATGGCGCTGTTCTGCCGACGCGCGGGGCCCATCACGTGGTGGCCGAGCCCGTAGCTGTTCTGCTGGGCGTTGTTCATGTTCGCCCAGGCCGAGAGGTTCGCGTCGTAGGCGACCGGGGCCAGGCCGTACTGGCTGCGGATGCCGTTGAGCCAGGACGTGAAGCCGTGCGGATCGCCCTGGGCGACGGCCGGCTGGGCGGCGGCGGCGGCCGGCTGCGCGGTCGCGGCCGGGGCGGGAGCCGCCTGAACCTGCTGGGGCTGCTGCCCAGTCCAGTAGGTCACGGCGGCGTTCACCGTGTTCTGGACGGTCTGGTAGCCCGCGACCTGGGCCGGAGCAGGGTAATAGTAATATTGCGGGGTATAGGTGGGCTGGGCAGGCTGCACCTGGTAGGTCTGAGCCGGCTGCATCTGGACCGGCTGCTGGGCGAGTGCGACCCCGTCGTCGAGCAGGCGTTGCAGGGCGTCGTCGTCTCGGTCCAGGTCGTTCAGGAGGGCGTCGTCGGCGGGGGTGTTGGCGGTCGGCTCGTCGGGGACGACGCCCCGAACCAGGGTGGTCAGCAGCCCCCAGACGGGGTCGGTCGAGGCGAGGGCGGATTGGGGGGAAACTCCCGCGATGGCCAGGGCCAGGCCAAGCACGGCGGACGTTCGGGCAGGGACGCGGTTGATAACAGTCATCGTGTGGTAGTTCTCTCGGGTCTCCGTACTTCGCCGCGGCGGCGGGACACTCCCTGGCGCTCACGTCTGGACATCGGGGCGGGGTGGTCTTGCCGTCGAACCCCGCCACATCGCCGCGGCGATCCGAAAAGGATGACGGTACGCTCCCCCCTGTTGCAAGAGGAATTCTTCCACCAGAGAGAATTCGCTTATTTTAGTAATGCCAGATGATCTGGCAGAATTGAGCAAGATTAACAGCACGTCAAAGAGGTGCTGTTGTGTTCCGGATTGCTCATTCTGTGAAGTCCAGGAATGCTCATGTCATTCTGGAGTGTCGGGTGGGGTTGGCCCCTTTTTCCCTGCCGATCCGATCCAGGATCGGATCGGCAGGGGGAAAAAAGGGGATGCGAGGCAATGCGAGACGGCCCGTCGGTCACGAGCGGGTGACTTCCCAGCCGCGTCGGTATTCGGTCTGGATCAGCTCGTTGGCCTCGGGGTAGTTCGTGATCTTCAGCGCCGGGCCGTCCCACTCCAGGCGCTTGCCGGTGCGGATGGCGACGTTGCCGAGCAGGAAGGCCTCGGTCAGCAGGCTGGCCTCGTCGAAATTCGAGTAGGCGATCTCGGGCTTGCCGGCCTTGATGGCCTCGACCCACTCGTTCTTCATCCCCTGGTCGCCCTGGTTGTTGCTCGGCAGGCGTTCGGGGGAGTCGAGGTTCTTGCCCTCGGCGAGGGCCTCGGGGTGCAGCCGGTAGCGGGCGCCGTAGTCGTTCGGCGAGTAGAGGATCCCCTTCTCGCCGACGAGGATCGAGCCGCTGCCGGGCAGCTTCTCGCCGCCGGAGAGGATCTTGTCCTGCAGCTCCTTCGGCGGCAGGACGAGCTCGCCGTCCTGCCGGCCCTCGTACCAGGTCAGGGTGACGGGGGGCATGTCGCCCCGGGCCGGGAACTCGATGGTCACGCGGGCCCAGGCGGGGAAGGTCTCGGGGTTCAGCTCGCCGTTCTCGGCCGAGATGGCGACCGGGTGGGCCAGCTTCAGGGCGCGGAAGGCCATGTTGGCGGTGTGGCAGGCCATGTCGCCGATGGCCCCGGTGCCGTAGTCCCACCAGCCTCGCCAGTTGAACGGGTGGTAGACCTTCTCGACGAACGGCCGCAGCGGGGCGCCGCCGATGAACTGGTCCCAGTGGATCCCGTCGGGCCAGACGTCGGCCTTGTCGGGGCGGGAGGTGATGGCCGGGGCTTGCGGCCAGACGGGCCGGTTAGTCCAGACGTGCACCTCCTTGACCGGGCCGATCAGGCCGTCCTGGATCAGCTCGACGGCGCGTCGGAGGCCGTCCTCGGCCGACCCCTGGTTCCCCATCTGGGTGCAGACGCCGTGCTTGCGCGCCTCTTCCTTCAGGACGCGCGACTCGAAGACCGTCTGCGTCAGGGGCTTCTGGCAGTAGACGTGCTTGCCCATGCGGATGGCCATGACCGACGGCAGGGCGTGGGTATGGTCGGGGGTGCTGACGGTGACCGCGTCGATCTCCTTCTCCATCGTCTCGAGCAGCTCCCGGAAGTCGTAGAAGACCTTCGCCGAGGGCCACTTGGAGATCTTCGGGGCCAGGTGCCCCTCGTCGATGTCGCAGAGCGCGACGATCTCGCCGAGGTTGCCGGCCTGGTCGATGTCGCTGCTGCCCTTGCCGCCCACGCCGATGCCGGCGAAGCGGAGCGTCTCGTTCGGCTTGCGTCCCATGCGGGCGGCCGAGTAGGCCGGGGCCGAGTAGAAGTAGCCGAGGGTCGCGGCCCCGGCTCCCAGGAAGCCGCGACGATTGATGTTCGTTCTCATTGGCGGGGGGCTCCTTCGCTTCTCTTCTCAACACGAGGCAGTCGGGGGACAATCCCGATTCTTCAAAGATTAGTGGGCGGATGCCCCGGCAACAACCGCCCACCGCCGGCCCTCCGGACCGCGATTCGGAGGCGTCAGCTCCTGGACAGCCTCCCTCGACCTCCGCTAGAACGGAACGTCTACCCCGACCCCATCCCGACCGCGCGCCCCGACGCGGGGAATCCCGGAGGCTCACCATGATTCGATGGCTCTCGATCGCAGTGCTGCTCGGGCCGTTCGCCACCCCCGCGGCGGCCCAGGAGAAGGCCGGCGCCCCGCCGGAGCTGAACGAGGCGTTCCGCGACCCGAACGTCGATCAGTACGTCGAGCGATTCGAGAGCGAGTCGCGCGAGGTGGCCACCCTCCGGGACGAGGTGCTCGCGATCCTGGGCCTCGAGCCCGGGATGCGGGTGGCCGACGTGGGGGCGGGGACCGGGCTCTACACCCTCCCGATGGCCGAGGCCGTGGGGGCCGAGGGGGCCGTCTTCGCCGTCGACATCTCCCCCAATTTCCTCAACTTCATCGCCAACAGGGCCCGGCAGCAGGGGCTCGTCAACGTCTGCACGGTGCTCGGCACCCAGGACTCGACCCAGTTGCCGCCCGCGATGCTCGACCTGGTGTTCATCTGCGACACCTACCACCACTTCGAGGACCCGGCCGCCGTCCTCGCGTCGATCCACCGGGGCATGAAGCCGGGAGCCCGCCTGGCGGTCATCGATTTCGACCGCCGCGAGGGGGTCAGCTCCCCGTTCATCATGGAGCACGTCCGGGCCGACGCCCAGACCTTCATCCGGGAGATCACCGGGGCCGGCTTCCGGCCGATCGACCTGGAAGGCGTCGACCTGCCGCCCTTCGAGGAGAACTTCATGGCGATCTTCGAGCGAGCGGACCGGCCCGCCGCCTCGAGCTCGGAGAGCGATCGCTGATGGCCCCCCCCGACGAGCACCCGCCGACCGAGGCCCCGAAGGAACTGCCCACCTCGTACGGCCTGGCCACGGCGACCTTCGTGGTCGTCTCCAGCATGGTCGGCACGGGGGTGCTGACCACCTCCGGCTATACGGCGTTCGCGGTGGGGAGCAACGCCTGGATGCTCGGCCTCTGGGCGGTCGGCGCGGTGATCGCCCTCTGCGGCGCCCTCTCGCTGGCCGAGCTGGCCGCGGCCATCCCCCGATCGGGGGGCGATTACGTCTTCCTGTACGAGGCATACGGGCCGCTGGCCGCCTTCCTCTCGGGCTGGGTCTCCTTCCTGATCGGCTTCGGGGCGCCGATCGCCGCGACCTCGGTCGCGGCCGGCGAGTACCTGCTCCGCCCGCTCGGGCTCGATGAGCAGACCTCGCTGATCGGCCGACGGCTGGTGGCGACCGGCCTGATCCTGCTGTTCGGCCACCTGCACGGCCGGACCCGGACCGGGTCGGTCGGCGTGCACGGCGCCGCGACGATCGTGAAGGTGGGCCTGCTCTCGGCCCTGGCGATCGCCGGGATCGTCGCCGGCTGGGGACGCTGGGAGAACCTGGCCGACGCCCCCGCCGTCGGCCAGGTCGACGGGAATCTCGTGCTCGCGGCCTTCGCGTCGCTTGTTTATGTGTACTATTCCTACACGGGGTGGAACGCGGCGGCCTACCTCGCGGGGGAGATCGAATCGCCCCAGAAGCGGCTCCCGCAGGCGATTTTCCTGGGGATCGCCGGGGTGGTCGTCCTCTACCTGGCGATGAACCTGTTCTACGCGCTGGCCGTGACGCCGGGCGACCTGGCCGAGGTCGTCTCCCGGGCCGAGGCCGCGGGCGATGACAGCCCGATGAGCCGCCTGGCCCCGATCGCCGAGATCGCCTCGACCCGCCTGTTCGGCCCCCGGGTCGGCGCGGCCCTGTCGATCGTCATCGGCCTGACCCTGCTCGCCTCGCTCAGCGCGTTCATCCTCACCGGGCCTCGCGTGGCCTACGCGATGGCCCGGGCCGGCCAGTTTCCCAAAGTGGCTGCCCGCCTCTCCGGAAGTGCCCAGACCCCAGCAGTCGCGACGGCGATGCAGATTTCCTGGTCCCTGATCCTGCTCTGGACCGGCACCTTCGAGCAGATCATCATTTATGCCGGGGTGGGGCTTGCGTTGTTCTCGATGCTGACGATCACGTCCGTCTACGCCCTCCGCATTCGCCGGCCCGACCTCCACCGGCCGTTCCGGACGCCCGGCTATCCTGTGGTCCCGGCCATCTACCTGACGGCGACGTCATCATTGACCATTGCCGTCTGCATCCAGAAGCCGCAGGAGGCGATCGCGGCGCTCGCGAGCATCGCCGTCGGCGTCCCCTTCTTCTTCGGCTGGCGATGGCTCTCGCGCCGGCGAGCGTCCGGCCCGGCGTCGGTCTGAGCCAAACCGAAGCGCCTTCCCCGGGGCACCTCTCACTCAGGCCCCGGGGGAGGCGCGGCGACGGGGCAGGGGAGCGGCCGGCCGGCCAGCCCGGCCATCAGGTTCGCCACCGACCCCTCGGCCATCCGGAGGCGGGTCCGGTCGGTCGCGCTGCCGAGGTGGGGGCTGATGACGACGTTCTCCAGGCCGAGCAAGGGGTGATCGCGGGGGAGCGGTTCCGGGTCGGTCACGTCCAGGCCGGCCGCGGCGATGGTGCCGGATCGGAGGGCATCGAGCAGGTCGTCCGTCACCACCACGGGGCCCCTCGCGATGTTGACGAGCACGGCGCTCGGTTTCATCCGGTTCAAGCGAGCGGCGTTGATGAGTCCCCGGGTCGTCTCGGTCAAGGGGACGCAGAGCACGACGAAATCGCTCGCCGCCAGCAACTCATCGAACCCGGCGTAAGCGATGCCGAGCGTCTGCTCGATGTCCGGGCGTCGGCGACGGTTGTGATAGAGGACCGTCATGTCGAACCCGAGGGCCCGACGCGCGATCTTCTCGCCGATCCGGCCCATGCCGACGATGCCGAGGGTCGAGCCGTGGACTTCCCGGCCGAGCATGTAGCCCGGGTCGTACCGGGTGAACGCGGCCGATCGGGCGTAGCGGTCCCCTTCCACCAGGCGACGGGCCGAGGCCAGCAGCAGGGCGAACCCCATGTCGGCCGTCGCGCCGTCGAGCACGCCGGGCGTGTTCCCCACCGGGATGCCCCGGGCCGACGCGGCCGCCACGTCGATGTGGTCGACCCCGACGCCGTAGTTGCTCACGACCCGGAGCCCCGGCAGGCGGTCGAGCATCGCGGCGTCGACGGTCGGATGCCCGTAGGTATACAGGCCGTCGACCGCGCCCATCGCGCCGTCGGTCGCCTCCCAGGGGAGCAGTTCGACCCGATCGGCGAGCAGGCCCGTCACGGTCGCGTCGAGCGGGCCGTCGGCGGCGACCCGGGGGAGAGTGCGGTTCGGTTCCATCGGCGTCGTCTGAGAATCACGGGTGGGGGTTGATCGGTCCGGCCCGAGCCATCATCCTAGCCCCTCATCGACGACGCAACCGGAGGGTTTCAGATGCGGATTGAACTGGGCGGCGAGGTCGCCATGATCTTCGGGGCCGCCCGAGGGATCGGCCGGGCCATCGCCGAGGGCTTCAGCGAGGCGGGGGCCACGGTCGCCTACGTCGATCGCAGCCCGACGGTCGGCTTCGTCGCGGGGCAGTATCGCCGCCATTCCGGCCGCCCCACCGCCGCCTATGTGGCCGACGTGACCGACGCCGAGGTGATGCGCCAGGTCGCCGACGACGCCTTCCGCGACCTCGGCCGCGTCGATCACCTGGTCTACGCCGCGGCCGTCGGCTCGGGCAAGTTCGGCATGCCCTTCTGGAACCTGGACCCGGGCGATTGGGACCTCGTCTTCCGGGTCAACCTGCTGGGTGCGGTGCATGTTGCGCACGCATTCGCCCCCCGCATGGCCGAGGCGGGCCGGGGGACCATGACGATGATTGCCTCGGTCGCCGGCCAGATCGGCTCGGCCACCGATCCGCCCTACAGCGCCTCGAAGGCCGCCCTCATCAACTTCGCCCAGTGCGCGGCCCGCGACCTGGCCCCGAGCAACGTCCGGGTCAACACGATCAACCCCGGCATGGTGAACACGCCGCTCAATCGCTCGGTGTACGAGGCCTGGACGGCCACCCAGCCGCGGGACGCCCGCCAGAGCTGGGAGGAGTGGACCTCCGAGAAAATCCGACGCCTCGTGCCGCTCAACCGCTGGCAGGAGCCGGAAGACATCGCCGCCATGGCCGTCTTCCTGGCCTCCTCGCAGGCCCGGAACGTCACGGGGCAGACGATCAACGTCGACGGCGGCTACGTCATGCACTGGTAGCGCGGGGGACGCAGCCGCCTGCTGATGCGATCACGGGTCGACGGTCTCGCCGAGCTCCGAGTCGATCAACCGCTCGTGATCGCTCTCGACATCGACCAGCACGTTGCCGTCGAAGGTCACGCGCCGGACCTCGCCGCGGACCTCGACGGCCCTGGGCCGGACCCCGGAGAAGACGTTGCCGCTCAGGGCGACGTCCTGAGTGCCGTCGAGCACGACCCCGCCGGCCTGACGGTCCCCTTCCAGGCGGCGGACCTCTCCCGGACCGATCGTGCTGTCGGCGAAGGTGTTGCCCGTGACCGCGATCCGGGCGCTCTCCGGCCCGATGATCAACGCATGCCGCTGCACGATCGGGAAGGCATTGGCGGAAACCGTGATGCCGTGCGCATCCCTCAGGTCGATTCCGTCCGAGAACTCGTGGGCGATCACGTTGGCGCTGAGCGCGATGCCGTAGCAGTCTCGATCGAGAATAATCCCGGTCCCCTGGCATTCTTCGATCATGTTGCCGGAGACGACCGAGCCGTACGTGTTCTCGATCACCACGCCGTTGCCCAGGTGATCATCCAGGCAATTCCCGGTCATGCAGAGGTTGTAGCCGTCGATGCAGTGCAGCGCGTCCTGGTTCTCCTCGAACTGGTTGGCGGCGACGACGATGTCATGACACCCGATCAGGTTCAGGCCCGTCCCCTTGTTGTAGGTGATCAGCGAATTGGAGACGCGGGGGTCCTCGTAGCAGTTCTCCATGAGGATCCCGTCGCCGCCGTGCTCGCTGACGGTTACGCCGTCGATGAACAGCTCATTGACCCCCCGGGCCGAGATCCCGTGGCCGCTCTGCGCGTTGCCGGTGATCCGGAAATTGGAGAACTGGACCCGCCAGATGCGGGCGCGGGGATTGGCGTCGTAATCCGCCGGTTCGATCACCAGCGCAGGTGAACCATCATCCGCAAGATTCTTGATGTGCGTTGCCGTTCCCGAGCCTTGAATGAGTACGTCCTCGGAATTCAGGAGCAACGGTTCCTTGATTTCGAACGTCCCCGCCGGGAGCACGACCATCCCCCCCTCGTCCGGCAGGGCGTCGAACGCGGCCTGGAGGCTCGGGTAGCGGATGGCCTCGATCGTCGCCCGGGCGCCCGGGAGGCGGGATTCCCCCTCCTGGGCGATCCCGGAATCGGGGCCGAGCATCATCCACAGGAACGCGGCAACGACGGGGGTGAGCAGCAGCAGGATCGGACGTCGCATGGAAGGCTCCGCGGCGGTCGGGTTCGGTCTGGTTGGGTTCAGGCGAGGATCGGCTCGATGACGTGCCCGTGCACATCGGTGAGGCGGCGGTCGATGCCGTCGTGCCGCACCGTGAGCCGGGTGTGGTCGATCCCGAGCAGGTGCAAGAGGGTCGCGTGCAGATCATAGCCGGTCGTCACATGTTCAAGGGCCTTGTACGACCATTCGTCGCTGGCGCCATAGGTCGTGCCCCCCTTGATGCCGCCCCCCGCCAGCCACGAGGTGAACGTGAAGGGGTTATGATCGCGGCCCTTCCCCCCCTGGCTGCACGGCATCCGCCCGAATTCGGTGGTCCAGAGGATGATCGTGTCGTCGAGCAACCCTCGCGTCTTCAGATCCTTGATCAGGGCGGCGGCGGGCCGGTCCATGCTTCGGGCCATGTCGCCGTGGTCGCGTTCGAGATCCTCGTGCGAATCCCAGTTGCGGCGGGGGAAGCCGTTGTCGGCCCCGCTCCAGAGCTGCACGAACCGCACCCCGCGCTCCAGCAAGCGCCGGGCGATCAGGCAGTTGCGGCCGAAGTCGGCCGTGATCTCCTCATCCAGCCCGTACAGACGCCGGGTGGCCTCGGTTTCGCCGGAGAGGTCGAGCACCTCGGGGGCACTCAACTGCAGGCGGGCCGCCAGCTCGTACGAGGCGATCCGGGCATCGAGCCGCGAATCCCCGGGGCGATCGTCGGCATGGTCGCGATTCAGGCGGGCCAGCACGTCGCGCCCGTCTCGCTCGGCCTCGGGATCGATGAATTCGGTCTCCGGGGGGAACAACGACCGGATCGGCCGGGGGGCGGAGGGGCGGATCATCGTCCCCTGGTGCTCGGCGGGCAGGAACCCGGCGGCCCAGTTGGCCGGCCCGTTCGGGGCAAACCCTCGCGAGTCGGGGAGGACCACGAAGGTCGGCAGGTTCTCATTCAGGCTCCCGAGCCCGTACGACACCCAGGCCCCGACGCTCGGGAACCCCGGCATCACGAACCCGGTCGCCTGAAGGAAGGTTGCCGGGCCGTGGACATTCGACGACGACACCATCGCCGGCAGGAACGCGATGTCGTCCACGCACGAGGCCAGGTGCGGCACCAGGTCGCTCACCCAGGCGCCGCACTCGCCACGCTGCCGCCAGGCCCAGGGGCTCGCCATGACCGCGCCGGGGTCGCTCTGGAACAGTTCGACCTTGCCTCCCGGGTCGAACGGCTGGCCGTTCCGTTCGATCAAAAGCGGCTTGTGATCGAACGTGTCACACTGGCTGGCCGCCCCCGACATGAACAGTTGCACGACCCTTTTGGCCTTCGCCGGGTGGTGCAGGCCGCCGTTCCAATCCGCCCGCCCGGGCGAGGCCGACGGGCCGTCGGCGGCCAGCAGCCCCTCGTGCCCCAGCAGGTGCGCCAGCGCGACGCCCCCCAGCCCTCCGCCCGCATTCCAGAGAAAATCGCGGCGATTCATGTCTGCAAGGCCCTTCAGGGGAGCGGTGACGCCAGGCTCCGATCAGATCAATCGACGAACATAAACTCATTCAAATTGAACAGGATGCGGCAGGCCGCGGCCAGCCCGTGCCGCTCGGCATAACCCACCATCACCTCGCGTTCCTCGGGGGTCGGAGCCCGGGCCAGGGCCAGCCGATACGCGGCGTCGACCCGCCCGCCCGGCTCGTCGGCCACCTGTTGCACGCGGGAGGCGAGGTCCTCCGACCGGGCGATCATGAACGGGTCGTTCAGCAGGGCGAGGGCCTGGAGCGCGGTGATCGTCTCGTTGCGCACCGGGACGTTGATGTTCGGGTCCGCCCCGTCCAGGCACTCGATGAACGGGTTCGGCACGCTCCGCACCACGAACCGATAGATCGCCCGCCGTCGGCCGTCCGGGGGGTCGATCCACTCCGGGTCGTCGTGATCGTAGATCGGCGAGTGATCATTCTTGAACCGGAAGAGGTCGAAGCCCGGCCCTCCCATCGCGTCGTCGAGCACCCCGGAGGCGAACAGGGTGGCGTCTCGGATTTCCTCCGCCTCCAGCCGTCTCCGCTCTTGTCGCCAGACGAAGCGGTTCCCGCCGTCGATCCGGGCGTTCCCCTCGTCGTGGGTCGAGGCTTGCCGATACGTCCTGCTGGTCACGATCAGCCGGTCGAGCGCCTTGATCGAGCCGCCCGAGTCGCGGAACTCGACGGCCAGCCAGTCGAGCAAGGCCGGGTGGCTCGGCTTCGATCCGTTCCTCCCGAAGTCGTTCGGGGTGTCCACGATCCCCCGGCCGAAGTAATCGTGCCAGGCGCGGTTGACGATCGACCGCCAGGTGAGCGGATTGGCCGGATCGGTGATCCAGCGGGCCAGCCCCGCGCGACGGGTCCCCTCGTCGGAACTCGCCTCGATGGTCGGGTCGAGCGTGCCGACGCACGACAGGGCCCCCGGACCCACCTCCTCGCCGGGAGACTCCACCTCCCCCCGGTTCAGGAGTCGAATCGGCCGGGGTTCGCGCGGCAAGGCGGCATACACGAGCGATCCCGCCTCGTCGATCGGCCTGTCCCCGCGTTCGACCCCCGCGAAGACCGCCTGCAGCCGGTAGTAGTCCACCTGGGGGATCGGGTCGAACTTGTGGTCGTGGCAGCGGGCGCAGTGCACCGTCAGGCTGACGAAGCTGGACATCGTGTTGGCCAGCATGTCGTCCCGGTCGATCAGTCGCGTTTTCTCCTTGTCGACGGTCCCCTCGCGCAGCTCGACGTGGCCGACGAAATCCCAGGGGCCGGCGCTGATGAAGCCGGTCGCGATCACGCCGTCCGGCTCACCCGGAAACAGCACGTCGCCGGCCACCTGCTCCTGGATGAATCGGGGGTAAGGCGTATCCTCATTGAACGACCGGATCACATAATCGCGGTACGGCCAGGCGTGGGGGCGGCGCTTGTCCTTGTCGTAGCCGTGCGTGTCGCCGTAATGCACCAGGTCCAGCCATCGCCTGGCCCGGCGTTCGCCGTAGCGGGGCGAGGCGATCAGGCGGTCGACCACCCGGTCGAACGCGTCGGGCCGATCGTCGGCCAGGAAGGCGTCGACCTCCTCCGGGGTCGGCGGCAATCCGGTCAAATCAAAGGTCGCCCGACGGATCAAGGTCCGCCGATCGGCCTCGGGGGCCGGCGTCAGCCCCTCGGACTTCAGGCGATCGAGGATGAATGCGTCGATCGGATTACGCACGCGATCGCGGCCAGGGACCTCGGGCACGTCCGGACGGACCAGCGGGGTCAGCGACCACCAGGCATCCTCGAAGCGCCGATCGCGCAGGGCCAGCCCCTCGGGCCAGGGTGCCCCCGCCTCGACCCACTCTCGGATCGCCTCCACCTGCTCGGCGTCGAGTGGATCTCCCTCGGGGGGCATCCGCGGCTCCCCTCCGGAGACGAGGTCGAGCAGCAGGCTGTACTCCGGTTCCTCCGGGTCGATCGCCGGCCCGCTGAAGCCCCCCGCGTGCAGGCCCTCCCGGGTCTCGAGCGAGAGCGAACCCTTCGGCCGGTCGCCGCCGTGGCAGTGCAGGCAGCGCGTCTCGAGGATCGGCGCCACGCGATCGAACAGCCGGTCGGCCTCGTCGGTCGTCCCCAGCATGGTCAGGCCCAGGACCGTCAGTGTGCCCAGCAGCATGGTTCGCGGCGTCTCCGTCGAGTCGAGATGGCGGCGTCCGAATCCGACCCCTTCGCGTTCGAACCTAACGCAGGGGGGCCGCCCTCGCAACCGGGGGAGGCCCGGAAACCACCCCTCGCCCCGCCGCGCCGACCTCGCTGGGATCGCCAGTCATCGGCCCATCGACTACGATAAGGGCCAGTGAGGACCTGATGGCTGAACCCCCCGGAGGATCGTATGTCGCCCGCCGACCCCGCCAGCCCCAGCCAGGCCCACAACGTCCTTCGCACGACCCGGAGCGACCTCGACCCGATCTTCTTCCCCAGGACCGTCGCCGTGATCGGCGCGACCGAGGCCGCCGGCAGCGTCGGGCGCACGATCCTCTGGAACCTGCTGAGCAGCCCCTTCGGCGGCACCGTGTATCCGGTCAACCCGAGGCGGCCGAACGTGCTGGGGGTGAAGGCCTACCCCCGCGTCTCGGACATCCCCGAGGCGGTCGATCTGGCCGTCGTCGTCACGCCGGCCGCCACCGTGCCGGGGATCATCGGCGAGTGCGTCGATGCCGGGGTCAAGGGGGCCATCATCATCTCGGCCGGCTTCAAGGAGGTCGGGCCGCTCGGGGCCGAGCTGGAGCGCCAGGTCCTGGAGCAGGCCCGCCGCGGCACCATGCGGATCATCGGCCCCAATTGCCTCGGGGTGATGAACCCGAAGACCGGCCTGAACGCCACCTTCGCCGGAGCGATGGCCAGGCCTGGGAACGTCGGCTTCATCAGCCAGAGCGGGGCACTCTGCACGGCGGTCCTCGACTGGAGCTTCCAGGAGCAGGTCGGCTTCAGCGCCTTCCTCTCGATCGGCTCGATGGTCGACGTCGGCTGGGGCGACCTGATCGACTACCTCGGCGACGACCCGAAGACGCGGTCGATCGTCATCTACATGGAGTCGATCGGCGACGCCCGCAAGTTCCTCTCGGCGGCTCGGGAGGTCGCCCTGACCAAGCCGATCATCGTCATCAAGGCCGGGCGCACCTCGGCCGCGGCCGCCGCGGCGGCCTCGCACACCGGCAGCCTGACCGGCAGCGACGAGGTGCTCGACGCCGCCTTCCGCCGCTCGGGCGTCCTGCGGGTCAACTCGATTGCCGACATCTTCAATATCTCGGAGGTCCTCGCCAAGCAGCCCCGGCCCAGGGGCCCCCGCCTGGCGATCCTCACCAACGCCGGCGGCCCGGGGGTCCTGGCGACCGACGCCCTGATCCAGAACGGCGGCGAGCTGGCCACCCTCTCCGCCGAGACGATCGCCGCGCTCGACGAGTTCCTCCCGGGGGCCTGGAGTCACGGCAACCCGGTCGACATCCTCGGCGACGCCGGCCCCGAGCGGTACGCGAGGGCCGTCGAGGTCGTCTCGCGCGACCCGGACAGCGACGGCCTGCTCGTCGTCCTGACGCCCCAGGCCATGACCGACCCGACCCGGACGGCCGACCAGCTGAAGGTCGCCGCCCGCAAGGGGGGGAAGCCGGTGCTGGCGAGCTGGATGGGGGGCACGCACGTCGCCGCGGGCGTTGATATTTTGAATCGGGCGGATGTGCCGACCTTCACCTATCCCGACACGGCCGCCCGGGCCTTCGCCGCCATGTGGCGGCACAGCGACGCGCTGCGGGGGATGTACCAGACCCCTTCCGAGACCGAGCACGACGGGGACGGCGCCATCGACCGCGCCGCCGCCGAGGAGATCGTCCGGGCCGCCCGGAGCTCGGGCCGGACGATCCTGAACGAGGCGGAATCGAAGCGGCTGCTCGCCGCCTACGGCATCCCGACCGTCGAGACGATCGTCGCGGCCGACGAGCACGCCGCCGCCTCGGCCGCCGAGGAGATCGGCTATCCGGTCGTGCTCAAGCTGCATTCCGACACGATCACGCACAAGACCGACGTCGGCGGGGTGGTGCTGAACCTGGCCGATGGCCAGGCGGTCCGGGGAGCGTTCCAGGCGATCCGCTCCGCCGTCCTGAAAACGGCCTCTCAGGCCGATTTCCAGGGCGTGACGGTGCAGCCGATGGTCCGCATGCTCGACGGCTACGAGCTGATCGTCGGCAGCAGCCTCGACCCGCAGTTCGGGCCGGTCTTGCTGTTCGGCACCGGCGGCTCGCTGGTCGAGGTCTTCCGCGACCGGGCCCTGGCCCTCCCCCCGCTGAACACGACCCTGGCGCGTCGGATGATGGAGCAGACCCGCATCCTCGCCGCGTTGAAAGGGGTGAGGGGGCGGCCCCCGGTCGACCTCGATGCGCTCGAACGCCTGCTCGTGCGGTTCAGCCAGCTCGTCGTCGAGCAACGCTGGATCAAGGAAATCGACATCAACCCCTTGCTCGTCTCGCACGAGCGGATCCTCGCCCTCGACGCCCGGGTGATCGTGCACGACCCCGACGTGTCCGAGAGGGATCTGCCGCGGACGGCCATCCGCCCGTATCCGACGCAATATGTCGAGCCGTTCACGCTGCGGGACGGGACCCGGACGACCATCCGGCCGATCCGCCCCGAGGACGAGCCGCTGATGATCGCCTTCCACGAGTCGCTCTCGGAGCGGAGCGTCTACTCGCGCTATTTCCAGGCGATGAAGCTCAGCACCCGGGTCGCCCACGAGCGGCTGACCCGGATCTGCTTCATCGACTACGACCGCGAGATGGCCCTGGTCGTCTCGCGACGGCCGACCGAGCCGGGCCGCCACGAGATCCTCGCCGTCGGCCGCCTGAGCCGGCAGCACAGCTTCGACGAGGCCGAGTTCGCCCTGCTCGTGGCCGATCCCTACCAGGGCCAGGGGCTCGGGGGGGAGCTGCTCCGCCGCCTGATCCAGATCGCCCGCAACGAGGGGATCCGCCGGGTGACCGCCGACATGCTCCGCGACAACCGGCCCATGCAGCAGGTCTGCGAGCGGCTCGGCTTCCGCCTCCGCTACGACCCCGACGATCAGATCGTCCACGCCGAGATCGAACTCTGAGCGGTCAACGCCACGTCAACTGACCAGGGGGCGGGGTCGCTTGACGATCTGGAGCCGGTTCCCTTCCGGGTCGCGGAAGAAGGCGGTGGTCATGGTCTCGTTGTCGACGGCCGTGTCGTTCTCGAAGGTCACGCCCCGCGCTTCCAGATCGGCGCGGGATGCGGCCACGTCGTCGACGATGAAGGCGATGTGGCAGACGTGCCTCGTGTCGACGGCGGGGACCCCGGCGGGGCGGCCGATCAGCTCGACGGCCACCCCGGCGTCGTCGGCCAGGAAGTAGCCGGGGGGCGTGGCCTTGCTGTTGTCGAGGATCACCCGGAGCCCGAACGCCTCGACATAAAAGTCCTTGAGCGCGTGCGGGTCGGCGGCGAACAGGGCGACGTGTTCGATGCGGGCCATGGCGAGATCGGTTCCGTGGTGGTGGTCGGGTTACGCCGGGCGTCGGCGGGTGGTGGTGCGGGCCGGGGAGACTTTGCCCCCGATCAAGTCCTCGATGACCTTCCAGTGGGGCTCCTCGACCGGCTGGATCGAGAGGCGGCTCCCCTTGCGGAGCAGCTCCATGCCCTCCAGCCTCGGCTCGGCGCGGAGGCGGGGCAACTCGATCAACGGCTCGATCGCCCGGACCGCCCGGATCGACACCTGGAACCAGGTCGGGTTGTCCGGGTCGCTCTTCGGGTCGTAGTGGTCGGCCTCCGGGTCGAAGGCGGTCGGGTCGGGATGGGCCTCGCGGACCACCTCGGCGATGCCGGCGATCCCCGGCGGATTCGCGTTCGAGTGGTAGTAGAGGACGAGGTCTCCCTTCTTGACCTGATCGCGGAGGAAGTTCCGGGCCTGATAATTCCGGACCCCGTCCCAACCGGTCGTCCGGTCGGGCGCGGCCATCAGGTCGGCGAAGGAGAAGCAGTCCGGCTCGGACTTGAACAGCCAGTATCCCATCGCGATCGATCCCCGATCTCCCGATCCCAAGTGTCCCGCAAGCGCATCCAGGAGCAGGGAGCCTACCATGAGGCCGGGGTGCCGGGGGAGTCCCTTCCTTCCTCCTCCGCCTCCGGGGCGGTCATCCGCGATCAGGAGGAGGGTCGAGGAGGCTCCGGTCCCTCCCCCTGGCCCTGGTCCTGCTCCTGCTCCTGCTCCGGGCCGGGTGCCTGCCTGAGCCACTCGTCCAGTTCTTCCGAGCTGATATGATCGCGCGGGGGGGCCTGGAAGCGGCGGGCCGAGGCCGACCGCGCCCGCAAGGCACGGGCGGTCGTCACGCTCCGGACCACCAGGTAGACGGCCACCAGGCCGATCATCCCCAGCAGCCAGGCGGGAGACGACCGGCTGCCCGCCCCCGGGATCTCCGCCGGCCTGCGGTCGTCGGGCACGTATTCGAGCCGGCCGATCAGCATGGGTGCCTTCCTGGGCTTATCGGCGGCGTTGTAGGCCAGCAGCTTGAAGAAATAGCCGTGGAAGATGACGAAGGCGCTCACGTCGTCGCCCCCCGGCAGGCCCTTCGGGGCGTCCTCGAAGACGAGCACATAGGGAAACCCCCGGCTGTCTCCGGCGAACGTCCAGGCCTCGTACAGGGCCCCCTCGGGGGCGATCCGCTCGGGGAGGTCGTCGATCCGGAGGATCCGGCGGGCCGTCCCCTGCAACCGGATTGGCAACCCCCGGTACCGCTCGGGCCGGGCGAGCAGGTCGGAGAAGACGACGTCGGTGCGGGCGGATTCGCGAAGCACGTCGATCGGGGTCTCCCGCGCCCGATCGAGCAGCTCCGCATACGCCGCCGTCTCGCTGAACTGCAACGGGGTCGCGTCCCGGACCGCCTGGAAGGCGATCGAGTCGTCCGGCGGGGGCAGGGGGGATGATTCGCCGATCCCGCCGGCCGGCCCGGGAGGCGGGACCGCCTCGGGGCCGACGAACTGGGCCAGCAGGACCCCGGAGAGGACGGCCAGCGTGACCAGCGGGATCACCAGCCCCCAGGCGAGACTCGGTCGGGCGGGACGATGGGGCGACGACTGGCCGTCTGGCCCGGACGATTCTGCGTGGCTCATCGGTTCCCCCGGCGATCGGACCG
The DNA here is from genome assembly GCF_040717455.1 of Tautonia sp. JC769. Taxonomy (NCBI): domain Bacteria; kingdom Pseudomonadati; phylum Planctomycetota; class Planctomycetia; order Isosphaerales; family Isosphaeraceae; genus Tautonia; species Tautonia sp. JC769. The sequence goes on along the minus strand of NZ_JBFEFH010000033.1, from coordinate 8,837 downwards.
CGAGGCGTGGGCGAGACGGGCGGGATCGGCCGTCAGCGCAGCTCGGTGAAGTTGACCTTGCTCATCCCCAGATCGGAGAACATGTTCAGGACCGCGACCAGGTGCTCCCAGTGGAGATCCGGGTCGGCCCGGATCAAGGCCTGATCGAACGCGTAATCCGGGTCCTCCAGCAGCCCCTTGACCTGCTCCCGGAGGCCCGCGATGTCGTCGAACCGCAATTCCTCCAGCTCGATCCCGGTCAGGCCCCCCGTGCTGTCCGAGAGCAACGACACCTGGAACGATCGGATCGCCGGCGGCTCGTCCGAGGGGCTGTCCTCGGGCGGCGGCTCGGGCTCGGGCTGCGTCTGGGGCGTCGTCGGCAGAAGGTTCAGGTCGAACTGCAGCTCCATCGGCGCGGGCTTGAACGTCAGAATAAAGAACGTGAGCAACTGAAACGCCACGTCGAGCATGGGAGTCAGCGGGACTTCAATCTCGGTCGATTGACGCGGTCGAAACATCGGGGGCTGCTCCGAGGGCGGGAACTGGCAGCATCAGATTGGGCCGAGTCGAGGGAGGCGAAGTCCCCTTCGGCCGATCGTGCTTCGTCCGTCAATACGTCGGGGCGCTGAGGGCTCGCAGGTCGAACCGGGAGAAATTCACGTCCTGGCAGGCCCGGATGAGCCGGAAGACCTCGGTGAACGGCGCCTGGCGGTCGGCCCTCAGGATCACGGTCGTCGGCAACGGCTCCCCGGCCGACAGCGCGATGCCCGCGGCGTCGGCATTGAGCCGGGCCAGGTCGGCCTGGAAGCGGATGTGCTTGATCGCCTCGTCGGCGCTCAGGGCCTGGCTGGCCACCAGCAGGCGGCCCGTCTCGTCGATGTTCAGGACGAGCTTGTCCTCGGCCGGGTTCTGGATCGGCCGGGCCGACCCGGCCACGGGGAGCCGGACCCGCTGGTCGTACACTTCCTGGTTGAAGTTCGAGACCATGATGAAGAAGGTCATGAGCTGGAACACGACGTCGAGCAGCGGCGTCAGGTCCGGCTGATACTTCACGTTGTGCAGTCTGGGTCGGGGCATGGTCGCTCTGGGCCTCCTTCCTCGCGTGGCGCCGGGGTCGGGCTTCGGCCCAGCTCAGGTGGCGGTCCGGGTCACCCCTTGCTGCTGCTTGGCGGCCTGCCAGAAGGCGTTGATCGTCCGGTCGGCGATCTTGGTCGTCTCGGTGGCGATGAAGACGATCCGGTTCCGGAAGAAGGCGAAGAAGAAGATCGCCGGCACCGACACGATCAATCCCTCGAAGGTCGTGACCAGGGCGAGCGAGATGTTCCCGGCCAGCTTCGTCGGGTCGACCTGCACCCCCTCGACCGTCGCCAGGTCCTGGAAGGCGAGGATCATGCCCAGGACCGTCCCCAGGAGGCCGAGCATCGGGGCGATCGTGCCGATCGTGCCCAGGTAGCTGTTCTTCGACTCCATGTCGACCACGATCTCCTCGGCCGTGGCGTTCATCGCCTCCTTGGCCTCGGTCCGGCCGTTGGGCATGTTGGCCACGCCGGTCCGCACCAGCCGGGCGAGGAACGAATTGTCCTCGCGGCAGGCGTCGTACGCCTCCTGGAACTTCTTCTCCCGGATCGCGTTGTCGAGCAGGTCGACGAGCTGCGGCGGCACGGCCTCCTTGAGCCGGAACTCCAGGAACAGGCGGATGATCATCGCCACCAGCGTGATCGACAGCAGGATGATCAGGCCGCCGATGATGCCCGACGACTCGATGAACCACTGCAACCCCGACTTGGTCCGGACCGGGCTCCCCGTCGTCGACCCGGCCGCGGCCGAGTCCGCCGCGGGCGTCGCCGGCTCGGGTTCGGGCTCGGGCTCGGGGGCGGCCTCGGGGGTCGCGTTCCCCTCCGGTTCCGGAGCAGGAGGAAGCATCGCATCGTCCTGAGCCGCGGCGACGGTCGGCATCAGTCCGATCGTCCCCGCGCAGCAAAGCGGCAGCGCCAGCAGCGACGCCAGCAACACTCGGGACGGGCGACGGCCCCTCGGGCTTCCAATCGGGGTCGGCATCGGTGGCGTTCTCCGTCGGCGGTCGGGTCGGAGTCTTGGATTCGTGTCGGAATCGACGTTCGCGAATCGGGGCGGACGCGGGCCCGGTCGAGGGTCGAGCCGGGACGCGGCATCGGGTGAAGGGACCTCGGGGCCGGCCTCATCGCATCGATCTGTCGACCCGATCTCGATTCGGCCACTCCCGCTCGCGAGCGATCATGACGAGCCTCTTCGGGATTCTCGGACGCGTCTCGCCGCCTGTCAACCGTCCCTTCCGGACTGCTTCGGCCCGGAGCCCTCACCAGCGGCACGACGCGGCCCGTTTCCTCCCGCCTTTCTCCCGGCCCGAAGGGGGGCCGGGTCGCCCCGGCGGAGGCCGCTCAAGGGCCGGTTTCCCCGGCCGATCCCAGGATGCTCAGGTCCAACGGCTCGTCGGGAGCCAGGACGACCGTCCGGCCGACCCTGGGCCATTGCTCCCGGATCGCGTCGAGATACAGGCGCCGCAGGGTCATCGGGCGCGATCGGTCCAGCTCGATCACCAGCGACCGGAACCGATCGGCCCGCGCGCCTGCCATCATGACCGATCGGTCGGCGGCCGCGTGGGCGCGGTCGAGGACCGTCCCCACCTCCGACGCCGAGGCGGCCAGCAGGCGGTCGGCGAGCCCCTGGGCCTCCCTCAGCCGCGTGTCCACCTCGCTCCGCGCCGCCTGCGTGGCGGCGAAGTCGGCCCGGACCTCCTCGGGCGGGCGGATCTCGGTCAGGTTCACCCCCAGGATCGCCAGCCCCAGGCCGAGCGCGTCCGAGTCTCCCCGGAGCGACTCCGCCACCTCGGCCGCCACGGCCAGCCGATCGCCCCCCATCGCGTCGTCGATCCCCCGGCGGGCGAGGGACCGGCTCATCGCCGCGTGCCCGAGCGCCGCCAGCACCTCCTCGCGACGATCGACCCCCAGCACGAACGCCACCGGATCGGCCACCCGATACTGCACGACCGCCTCGGCCCGCAGCACGTTCTGATCGCCCGAGAGGAACTCGCCGGCGCCGGGGGCGTCGGTCGCCCCCGGGATCCCGGCCAGGCCGATCCTCAGGCGCCTGACCTCGTCCGTCCGGACCCGGTCGATCCGGTCGACCCCGAGCGGGGCGACCCAGTGCAGCCCCGCCCCCATCGGCCGATCGACCACCCTGCCGAAGCGTCGGACGACGACCGCTTCCCCCGGCTCGACCGCCACCAGCCCCGTCGCGGCCACAATGGCCGCGACCAGCCCCACGAGCCCCAGCACGGTTCGACCCCTCATTCCTCGTCCCCCCCGCGCGGTCCCGAGTCGGCCGAGGCCACCGGGTCATCCGGGCTTCCCCTGTCGGGCGTCGCCGCCGCCGCCGGGGGGCCCTGCAAGGCGGCCGATCCCGGCCCCTCGTTCAGGAGCCTCAGCAGGGGGCTATCCGCCGACAGCACGACCGTCGCCCGGCCGTCGAGCAACGCCCGATAGGTCTCCAGCGTCCGCAGGAACTCGGCGAAGCCCGGGTCGGTCGCGTGCGCCTCGTTCAGGATCCGGGTGGCCTCGGCCTCGGCAGAGCTCCGGATGCGCTCGGCCTCCGCCTCGGCCTCGGCGAGGATCGCCTCGCGCTGCCGCTCCGCCTGGCTGGTGATCGTCCTCGCCTTCGTCTCGCCGTCGGCCCGGATCTGCGCGGCGACCTGCCGCCGCTCGCTCCGGATCAGGTCGAAGACCGCCGGCCTGACCTCCAGCGGGTGGTTGAACCGCCTCAGCCGCACGTCCACCACGTCGACCCCCAGCTCCGCCCTCGCCGGGTCGCCCACGGCCTCCTGCACCTCCCTGGTCACGTCGTCCAGCGCCCAGACCGTCGGGTCGGTCGAGGCGAGCGTCTCCAGCCCCCTGCGGCCGATCGCGTCGCTCAGGGCCGAGGCGATCCGCTCCTCCAGCCTCGCCTCGGCCGCCTCGCCCGACCCGGCGGCGCGGAGGAAGGTGATCGGATCGGCCACCTTCCAGGCGACGAACCCGGCGACCTCCAGGTTCTTCTTGTCCCCGCTGATCACCTCCCGCGCCGCCGTGTCGAACGACTTCAACCGCCGGTCGATCGACCAGACCCCTTGCCACGGCCACTTCGCGTGCAGGCCCGCCTCCCCCGGGTCATCCCCGTACAGCACGACCGGCCTGCCGAAGCTCGTCACGAGCACATACTGCGTCTCATCCGCCACGACGATCGACCGCGCCGCGACCACCAGCGCGGCCACCACGAACACCAGGAGGACGGCCACGATCGAAGTTCGATGCATCAGAAACCTTTCATGGAAAAATCGGCTGATTCCGAATGTGCGATCAAGGCGCTCACGGGATGGCCCTCTGGCCCGTCACGGCGCAGTTCCCCTCTCGGCGGTCGGCGGGCAATCCGGACTCGGCCCCGACCGCCCGCCGTCGGCCAGCCAGCCGGGGAGGGCCGGTTCTCCCAAAATCAGATGCCGACGCCGATCGGCCCGAGCCGGGTCGAGGATCACCTTGTCGCGATCGGCCACGGCCGCCTCGACCGCCTCCGCATAGAGCCGGTGGTCGGTCAGCTCGGGGGCCGCGATCCGGGCCGACTGCAAGGCCAGGAACGACGCGGCCGACGACTCGGCCCGCGCCACCACCGATCGCCGCTCGGTCTCGGCCTTCGCCAGTGCCTCGACCGCCAGCCCTCGGGCATCGGCCAGGCGTTCGGCCCGCGCGGCGAGTGCCTCATTGACGAGAGCCTCGGCATCCCGATTCGCCCGCGACACGTCCCGATACGCATCGACCACCGCCAGCGGCGGGTGGGCGTCCCGGAAGGTCACGCCGACGACCTCCAGGCCCAGCCCCGCCCGGTCGACCAGTCGCCGCAGCTCCCCGGCCACGGCCCGCTCGGCCTCCCCCCGGCCGTCGGTCATCAGCCGATCGAGCGGGCTCCGGCCCAGGACCGACCGCACGCTCGCCTCGGCCAGCGACTGCAAGGCGTCCTCCACCCGATCGACCCCGAAGGCCGCGATCCTCCAGTGCCCCGGCGCCGACCCGAGCCGATACTCGACCGAGGCCGTCAGCTCGATCAGCCGGCCGTCCCCGGTCAGGATCAATGCCTCCTCGATCGCCCTCGCGTCGGCCCGGTCGTGGCCGCTCTCCCAGCGAAACCCTCCCGGGTCGCGCCGGACCTCGACCGTCCGGAAGCCGATCGCCACCCCCCGCACCCGCCCCGGCTCCAGGCGGACGACCCGCTCGATCGGCCTCGGCCATCGCAGGTGCAGGCCCGGTTCGAGCGTCGCGGTGTGCCGCCCGAGCCGGGTCACCAGCCCCACCTCCCCGGGGCCGATCGCCGTCAGGCCCGACCCCGCATACACCACCGCCCCCAGAAGGGCCGCCCCCACCAGCACGCCTCGCCAGTGCCCCAGCACCCGATCGACCGCCCGGCCCAGGTCGAGCCGATCGTCCCAGGAGTCGATCGCCCGGCCAAACGCCCTGATCTGCCGGAAGGGGGGCATCTCGTGCCAGTCGCCGAACCCGAGCAACCGCATCGCGTTCAGCAACACCAGGAGCGACCCGATCTGGTGCAGGATCGCCGCCGCGACCGGCCCGAGCACCCCGATAAACGCCAGGAAGACCGCCCCCGCGTTCAGCGCGAACGCGAACAGGATGATGTTCTGCCGGATGATCCGCACCGTCGCCCGCGACAGCTTCACGAAGTCGGGCAGGACGTTCAGCGGGTCGTTCATCAGGACGACGTCGCCCGCCTCGGCCGCCAGGTCGGCGCCGGGGCCGGCGATGGCGATGCCGACGTCCGCCGCCGCCAGCGCCGGGGCGTCGTTGATGCCGTCGCCGATCATCGCCACCCGACGCCCTTCCCCCTGGCGCTCCCGGATCCAGGTCGCCTTGTCCGCCGGGAGCAGCTCCGACTCGACCGTCTTCAGGTGCACCTTCTTCGCCACCACCTCCGCCGCCGGCCGTCGGTCGCCGGTCAACAGGGCGATGAGCGTGAATTTCAAATGCTTCAAGTCGTGAACAACATCGTGCGCCTCGGGCCTCACCGTGTCCCGGGCCCCCAGCAGGCCGACGATCCTCCCCCCCTCGGCCACCAGCAACGGGGTCTGGCCGATGCCGTCGAGCCGGGCGATCGCCTCCTCGACGGCCGGGGCAAGCTCCAGGCCGCGCTCGATCATCAGGCGCCGGTTGCCGACGATCACCGACCGCTCCTCATCGCCCCCCGGGCCCCCCACGCGGGCCTCGACCCCCGCGCCGGGCATCGCGACGACGTCGCTCGCCTCGGGCACGTCGATCCCGCGCCGGTCTGCCTCCCGGACGACCGAATCGGCCAGGGGATGCCGTCCCCCCCGCTCGGCCGAGGCGGCGATCCGCAACAGCTTGTCGGCCGATCGCCCGTCGAACGGCTCGACCGTCACCAGTTCCGGTTTGCCGAGTGTGAGCGTCCCGGTTTTGTCAAAGGCGATGGTGTCGCACCGGGCCAATCGTTCCAGGGCCGCCCCCCCCTTGATGACGACGCCGTGCCGGGCCAGCCAGGCCATGCTCGCCATCACCGCCGCCGGGGTCGCCAGGATCAGGGCACACGGGCAGGCCACCACCAGCACGGCCACGGCCCGCCGCCCCGTGTCGGGCCAGCCGAGCAGCATCCCCGTCACCACCGTGATCGCCGCCGCCGCGAAGACCGCCGGCAGGAAGTACGACGCCAGCCGGTCTGCCGTCCGGTGGATCGGCGCCTTGCGCCGCTGGGCGTCGGCCACCAGCTTCAACACCTGGCCGAACGTCGATTCGTGCCCGACCCGATCGGCCCGCACCTCGATCTGCCCGAACTGGTTGATCGTCCCGGTGTACACCTCCTCGCCTGGCCCGCGATCGACCGGGATCGACTCGCCGGTCAACGCCGACTGGTCGACCGTGCTCCGGCCCGAGACGATCGCCCCATCGACCGGGATCCGCTCCCCGGCCGCGACCACCACGATCTCTCCCGCCTTCACCTCGTGCGGCGGAACCTCGACCCACTGCCCATCGCGCCGCACCCGGGCCACCCTCGGCGCCTGGTCGAACAGCCGACGGATCGACTTCATCGCCCGGTTCGCCGTGATCGCCTCCAGCACCTCGCCCACCATGGCGATGAAGACCACCTCGGCCGCCACGAACGGCTCGCGCAACGCCAACGCCGCCAGCGCCGCGACGGCCAGCGCCACATCCGCCCCGACCCTCCCCTTGAGCAGGGCTTCCAGCGCCTGATAGACGATCCTGGCCGAGCCGACCAGCGCCGCCACCCAGATCAGACTCACCCCCCAGGGTGCCCGCCATCCCGACGGCGCCAGGTACCAGAGCGCCAGATCGAGTCCGATCAAGACCCCGAGCAAGGCCGTGAACAGATAGAGCCTCAGGTGCTCGTCGCGGTGATGCCGCTCGTGCTCGTCGTGCGCCCCGGCCGCCTCGAAGGCATGGGCCCGCAGGTGCTGCATGTCGTCCGGGTGATATTCGCGGTGCACGAGGCCCGTCCCCTCTCGCAAGGCTCGATCATTCTGGCTCGATCGCTGCTCCGTTCGCGCTCCAACGTGCCTCGATCCTCCCTCCGGGTCAAGCGACCGGCGACCGATTCCCTTCCAATCGCCCCCCCTCCCTCCTGCCTCAGCCTCTCTTCTCTCTCCTCTCTCCTCCCTCCCCTCTCTTCCATCCTCCCTCTCCCCTCTTCTCTGCGCCTCCGCGTCTCGGCGCGAAGTCCCTCTTCCCCGCGCCGAGTCGCCGAGTCGCCGAGCCTCACGAGATTCCCCGTGCGGCTCCCGGGGACCGCTCGGCGCGCCCCCTTCGTCCTCGATACGATGCGTCCCTCCCCACTCCCCCACGAATCCGAGCCGATTGAACCCCTTCGCATGACCACCCCCGCCGCCCCTCCCCGCGCCGTCGCCTTCGACATGGACGGCCTGATCTTCGACACCGAGGCCCTCTTCTTCCGGGTCGCCGTCGACCTGCTCGCCGCCCGGGGCAAGACCTTCACCCCCGCGATGATGGCCGCCATGATCGGCCGGCCCGAATCGGAGGCCGGCCCCGCCCTGATCGCCCTGGCCGGGCTCACCGAACCCCCCGACCTCCTGCTGGCCGAGGCCCGCGAGCGCTTCGACGCCCTGGTCGACACCGCCATCCACCCCATGCCCGGCCTGTTCACCCTGCTCGACCGCCTGCAACGCCTCGGCATCCCCCGCGCCGTGGCCACCTCGACCAAGCGAGTCCACGCCCTCCGCCTGCTCGGCAATCACCGCCTGATCGAGCACTTCTCCTTCGTCCTCGGCGGCGACGAGGTCTCCCGAGGCAAGCCCGACCCCGAGATCTACCGGACCGCCGCCTCCCGCCTCGGGGTCGATCCCCCCTCGATGCTCGTCCTCGAAGACAGCCCCGCCGGCGTCTCGGCGGCCAGGGGGGCGGGGGCCTTCGTCGTCGCCATCCCCCACGACCACAGCCCCGCGTCCGGCCTCTCCCACGCCCACCTCATCGCCGACCGCCTCGACGACCCCCGCCTGCTCGACCTCCTCACGCCCGGGTGATCGCCCCTTCGCGCGGTCGATCGTCCTTTGTTCTCCGCCATCAATCCAGGGAATGTGACTGAACCTCCCCCGTTTCACGATACTCTCAATGAGGCCCGACTCACCTCCGTCCCCGCATCGTGGCCGCCCTCTTTGGCAAACTGGTTGTTCAGGATAACTGCTTGCGTGCTCTCACGCCTTGTTGCAGTCATGGCGTTTGGCGGGTGCCCTCCCTCGTCTCCGAAGGTTCCGAGGAACGCCCTCTCCCAACACTGCGCGGAAAAACGGAACGAAG
>NZ_JBFEFH010000032.1:0-71807 GCF_040717455.1 Tautonia sp. JC769 | reverse complement strand
GGGATCCGGGAGTAAGGGGCGCCGGCCTTCGATCACGGATGGGTGCGTCTTCGAAGACTCGACAGCACCCTACCGGACCCGTCGCCCCTGGGGAGAGGGGGGCAGGCATGGTGCTCGACCTGAGCCCATGAGAGCGAGGGAGAGGGGAGTGGACGGTGCGAATGGGCGGATTGATCGATTGATCATAAAAGCACGTCACCCAAATCAAGAACGAGCGAACCTGAAGGCGGCGGAAGAGAACTGATGCGACACGTCCCCGCACTGGTGAAGCGCGAGCTGTCGAGCTACTTCCTGAGGCCGATGGCGTATTTCGTGTTACTTGGGTTCCAGGTGATCGCGATGCTGGATTATTTCCAGCTCGTCGAGCTGCTGAGCGAGCCGAGGGCGGTCCTGTCGTTCTCGGGGCAGTTGAACCCGATGAATTATTATGTGGCGGGGTCGTGGATGTTCTGGGTGGCGCTCTTGATCGCGGTGCCGGCCCTGACGATGCGCTTGATCGCCGAGGAACGCCGGACGGGCACGATCGAGGGCCTGATGACCGTCCCGGTGACGGAAGCCGAGGTGGTGCTGGGCAAGTGGCTGGCCGGGGTGGTGATGTACCTGGCCCTGCTCGTGCCGTTCGCGATCTACTTGCCGTTCTTGAAGCAGGTGGGCGGGTACGAGCTGGACCCGGAGCCGTTGATCTCGCTGGCGATCGGCCTGACGACGATGGGCATGATGTTCATGAGCATCGGCGTGGCCTTCAGCGCGGCGACGAGGAACCAGGTGGAGGCCGCGGTCGGGACGTTCGTGGTCCTGCTGGCGTTGCTGCTGATCACGGTCGTCAACCAGGTGGTCGGCCCGAGGCCGGGGTGGGCCGAGGCGGTGTCGTTCCTGTCGGTGTACGTGCAGCTCTCGGAGTTCGCCTCGGGGAGGCTGGATCTGCGCGTGGTGGCCTTGCACCTGTCGGTGACGGTGTTCGCCCTGTTCGTGGCGATCAAGGTGCTCGAAGCCCGCAGAGAGAGCTGACCGCAGACAAAGGCGAGGGACATGGGCATGGGTGATCGGGTGTTCGACCTGCTGGGGCGGGAAGTGGCGGTGGTGGTCGCCCTGGTGGTGATCGGGGCGATGACGCTCTACTGGTTCCTGCGCGGTGCCCCGCTGGGGCAGTCGGCCGAGGCGGAGACCGACGGCGAGGCCCCGCCGCCGCGCTATCGCGACCTGATCGCCGCGGCCACGACGTTCGGCCTGCTCGGGATTCTGCTGGGGGCGTATGTGGCGGTCCGGTTCGGATTGCCGCAGTCGATCGTCGTGTTCGCGATGGCGTTCGGCATCCTGCTGCTGACCCTGTGGTCGAACCGGCGCTATCGGCACGCCAGCCCGAGCCTGAGGCGGATGGCCCGCGTGACCGACGCGAGCATGACCGGGGCGCTTCTGGCCGGGGTGCTGATCGTGGGGAACGTCCTAGCGTTCACGTACGGCGGCAGGCCGATCGACCTCTCGCTCGACCGGTCGTACTCGCTCGAATCGTTGACGATCAACCAGCTTCAGGACCTGGACGAGCCGGTGACGTTCACGCTCTTTTACGGGTCGGGCGAGCGGGTGTTCGGGCAGGTGGACCGGATCAGGCAGCTCGTGCAGCTCTATCAAGAGGAGGCGCCCGACCGGGTGACGATCGACACGCTCAACCCGTTCGACGACCCCGAGCGGGCCCGGGAGCTGGCCGAGCAGGTGCCCGGCCTGGCCCTGACCGAAGGGGGGGGCGTGCTGGTCACGTATGGCGAGGGGGACGAGGCGCAGCGGATCATCGTCCGCAATGCGGACATGTTCGCGGCCGAGGTGCCGGACGACCCGGGGTCGAGCATCGTGGCCGAGACCTCGTTCCTGGGGGAGGCGGCGTTGACGACGGCGTTGATCCGCCTGAAGCAGGGGGAACAACCGATCGTCGCGTTCACGACCGGCCACGGCGAGCCGACGATCGACGCGATGGACCCGAGGCGGCCGGGACTGGGGCAGTTGCGGGCGAGGCTCGAATCGGTCGGCATGAAGGCGGTGGCCTTCAACCCGGCCGGCCAGGTGCCGCAGGGGGCGTCGGTGGTGGTCGTGGCCGCGCCGACGGAGACGATCGGGCCGGAGGTGGTGGCCCGGTTGCGGGGGTTTGCCGACACGGGCGGGCGGGTGTTGGTGATGGCCGGCAACGCGACGACAAGCGGTTTGGAATCGTGGCTGGAGGAGTGGGGCGTCGGGATCGAGTCGGGGCGGGTGGTCGACCCGGGCCTGGCGTTCCGGGGGCGGGCCGATTTGCCCCTGGTCCCGGTCGAGCCGGGGGCGCAGAACCCGCCGATCGTCGCGCCGATCGAGGGGCGGATGATCCTGATGCCCCAGGCGGCGCCGATCGGGGTGAAGTCCGGGGCCGAGGCGAACTCGGCGTTCCTGGTGATGCCGCTCTTGCGGACGTCGGGGACGTCGTTCGTCGAATCGACGCCCGAGGCCGGTCCCCCGCAGCGCGACGCGGACGAGGACCGGGCGGGGCCGGTCGTGGTGGCGGCGGCCGTGGCCGATCGGCCCGGCCCGACCGAGCGCTCGCCGGAGCTGACGCCGAGGCTCGTGGTGATCGCCAGCCCGGCCGCCGGCGACAACCAGACGGTCGCGGCCGTCGGGGTGGCGAACCTGGACCTGATCGTCAACGCGATCAGCTGGTTGCAGGACCGGCCCGACCTGGTCGGCCTGGCCCCCCGGACGTATGTGGCCCGCGTGTTGAAGGCCGGGCCGAACCTGAGGGCGAAGCTGGTCCTGCTGCCGACCCTGCTGTCGATCTCGGTGCTGGTGGGCTTGGGGGTGGCGACCTACCTGGCGCGGAGGGAGTGAGGATGGGATGGGAGGGGCGACGCATCACAACGGGCGGTTCTCGCGAGTCTGGCAAGGACCCCTCACCCCGGCCCTCTCCCCGCGGGCGGGGAGAGGGGGACAGATCGATCTCAACTCTCGCCCCTTCTGGGTGGCTGAACCCCGGACAAAGGGGGGCGGCGGGATGGAGGCAGGTCGATCGGGTCGATCGGGAAGTGGGGTGATGAGGCTCGGCGAAGCATCTTGCAAATGACTGGCTGAGGTGGTGGGATGATGGGCAAACGAGCGACGGTGGTGCTGCTCCTCCTCTTTTTCGGGGGCCTGGGGGCGCTCTGGTGGGCGAGGACGGCGGGCGTGCCGACGGCCGACGAGCGCAGGGCGATGGCGGGCCGGGTCTTGCCGCAGTTGCTCAGGGTGGAGACGGAGGAGATCGGGCGGATCGAGATTGAGGATCCCAGCTCGGGCGATTCGATCGCCCTGGAACGACGGGGGGAGGACTGGCAGGTCGTCGAGCCGGTCGATGCGCTGGCCGATCGCAGGCAGGTCGAGGGGTTGCTGAACAACCTGAAGGGGCTGCAGGCGTCTCCCGAGGCGGGCAGCTTGACGAGCGGCGATCCGGCCCGGTTCGGCCTGGAGCCGCCGGCTCGGGTGATCCGGCTGTTCCGATCGGGAAGTCGGGAGCCGATCGCGACGCTTGCGCTGGGGGACGAGCTGGAACGCCTGCGCTACGTGAAGGCGGAGGGGGGGGGCATCACCCTGGCCGATTCGGTCCGGGTCGAGCCGGACGACGTGGACCCCCTGCTCTGGCGAGAACGCGGGTTGTTCGAGATCTACTCGTATGATGTGAAGGCGATCAACGTGGTCGGCCCCGATCGGCGCTTGAACGTGGTGTTCGACGGGGGGAGGTGGCGGATCGTGCATCCGTTCCGCGCCCCGGCCAATGCGGAGGTGGTGAACGGATTGCTCGCCGACCTGGCCGAGTTGCAGGCGATTTCGGGGGCCGAGGGGTTCGCGGCCGAGGACGTGGAGGATCTGGCCCCCTTCGGTCTCGACCCGGACCGGGCGACGATCATCACCCTCTTGCCGGCGGGCCTGACCGGCCCGGCCGAGCCGCAGATGGCGTATCTGGGCAAGGCCCCGGAAGGGAGCGACGACCTGCGTTACGCCAGGAGAGACGGGCAGGATGACGTGCTGGTCGTCCGGGCCCGGAGGGTGGGCGATCTGGGCCTGAATCCGCTGGAGGTCAGGAGCCGGAAGGTGGTCGATTTCCGGCCGAACGAGGTGCAAGGGATCCGGATCGAGGCCGGGGGCGAGACGTTCGAGCTGGCCAAGGAGTCGGACGGCTGGCAGGTGCAAATGCCGACCGAAGGCCCGGCCGACGCGCTCGACGTGGCGACCTTACTGGAAACGCTCGTCGGCCTGGAATCGGCGGAGTTCTTCAAGGCAAGCGAGGTGGCGGCCGAGCGGTCCGGACTCGATGCGCCGGCGGCGACCGTGTCGGTCTGGCTCGATCGGCCCGAGCCGGGGGACGAGGACGGGCCGAGGTTCGAGCGGCCGGCCAACGCGGCGCTGAAGATCGGCCGATTCGACGCCGGGCGGAAGCTGGTGTACGGTCAACTGGAGCGGGACGAAGAAAACCTGCTCGCCCTGCCGGAGACGGTGCGGGCGATCATCCCCGAGGGGCGGCTCGCCCTGCGCGATCGGACCCTCGTGAGGCAGGACCCGAGGACGGTCCGCCGGATCGAGCTGTCCCGGGGGGCGCGATCGTTGACATTGGAACGCTCGGAGGCCAGTCCTGGGGCCGGGGGGGCGCAGGCGGCGTGGCAGGTGGTCGAGCCGACGGAGGCCCCGGCCGACCGGCTGGCGACGATGATGCTGATCGAAGGGTTGGCCCGCCTGAGGGCCGAGCGGTGGGTGGATGAGTCGGAGTCGGAGCCGTCGGACTTTGGGCTCGAGGAACCGACGCTCCGGGTGACGTGGGAAGACGCGTCGGGCGATGCCGGGGCGAGGACGCTGGAGGTCGGGGGCCTGGTGCCGGGGAGGCCGGAGGAGGCGTACGCGAGGCTCGACGGCGAGTCGGGGATCTTCACCATCGGCCCGAAGCTGCTGGCGGTCTTGACGGCCGAGTTCCGCGAGCGCCGGCTGCTGGCGTTCCCGGTCGAGCAGGCGGTGCGGATCGCGATTCGGGGTCCGGAGGCCGGGTCGGAGGTCGTGTTCGAGCGGACGGTTTCAGGGGCCTGGGGGCCGGAGGCCGGCGCGGACACCTGGCCGATGGGATACGACGCCGATCGGGTGGCGGCGCTGGCGGCGAGCCTCTCGGAACTGACGGCCGAGCAGATCCTGCAGGACGAGGGGCCGATGCCCGACGGGTCGGGGCTCGATCCCCCGGCCTTGCGGGTCGAGGTGCGGCTGCAAGATCCCGAGGGCGTGGCCACGGTCCGGTTCGGGTCGGTGGCGAACGGGCTGCGGTACGCGGCGATGAAGGCGGAAGGCCCGGGGCCGGTCTTCCTGGTCCCGGCCGAGCCGTTCGCGCTGCCGGTCCCCGAGGGATCGGCCGATTCCACGGATGAGCGGCCGTGACCCGGCGGGACCCCTCGGGGGACGCATCAGCACGCGGAGTGATCTTGGTCCCTCGATTTCGGGAAACGAAGGGGGGTAAGCAGTGGATCGGGCGTGGGGTTCGATTATGATGGTGCCCGACCATGACCCCGGCCGGGGATGAGGAGGGATTCTCCGGCGCGGTCCGGCCGATGGTTCGTGAGCGTCGGCCATCCCCCCGTTTCGTTTCGTGTCTCCGCCCCGCCCGGCAACAGCAGCAATCGAGGAGTCGGATCGACCGATGGAGTGCCTGGGACCACAGTGCGCCACGATGTTGCTGGAATGGCTCCGCGAGCGGGCCGAGGCGACCGGGGCCGGGACTGCGGGTGGTGCGTCGACCGCCGAGGGATCGCCGACCGGAGGAGGATCACAACGGCCGGTGCAAGGGATGCTGTGGACGAGCGTCGCGTACAACGACGATGCGCCGGCGATCCGGTCGGAGGCCGAGCTGGAAGGCGCGTTCGAGCACCTCGAATACGCGGTCTTCCGCCGCTTCGAGAATCAACTGACGCGGGCCGAGCGGGCGCGGCTGGACAACACGATCCGCAACGTCCTGTTCAAGATCGAGCGCTATGCGGCCCGGCTGGCGGGGGAGACCGGCACGGAGGTCGAGCGGCGCCGCCGGGTGATCGAGGAGATGGTGGTCGAGGCCCGGGAGAAGGCCGAGCGCTTGCGGCTGCAGGCGCGCCGGGCCGACCTGAAGCTGGCCCAGCTGGCGAACCTCTCGCCCGAGGGGTTCGAGGAGTTCGTGGCCGAGCTGTTCGAGGCGATCGGCTATACGGTCGACCGGGTGGGGGGCACCGGGGACGAGGGGGCCGACCTGCGGGTCGAGCGCAAGGGGCTTCGGGGCGTCGTCCAATGTAAATATCATAAAAAAGGTGTGGTCGGCTCTCCCGAGCTGCAGAAATTCCTCGGGACGATCCACCACACGGCCAGCCACAAGGGGTTTTTCGTGACCACGCGGACCTTCTCGCTCGCGGCCGAGCGGTTCGCCGGCGACCATCCGATCGAGCTGGTGGACGGGCCGAGGCTCGTGGAACTGGTGCGCGAGGCGATGGGCCCGGGGGCGGTGAAGGAGCCGGAGCCGGTCTGGTTCTGAGCGGCGACGGGGACGACTCCGGAAAATTTTCGGGAAACGTGTCCCGCGGTGGTCTTGACGACGTAGCATACAATGTCGCCTGTACGGACTCGGCAAGCGGGTCCGGTCCCACACCCCTGGTCGGCCGCCCTGAGGCACCCGCCGCGGGCACGACCGGGACGAGACGATCTTGCGAGCAAACCCATGGCCCGCACCCGACACGATCGCGGTCGCGGGCCGACCCATCGGTTGTTCATCTGATTGGATTTCGCCGGTCGGACCGACGACCGGCACATGCATTGCACCGTTCGGCACCTCGCACACGACCGAATCGAACGGTTCTCAAGAGTCTTGACTGGTGATCGCCTCGCGGCTATTCGTGTCAGAGAGAGACTGGGCACAGGGAGTCTGTGCCGCCGCGACGGTCCCAGCCAAGGAGGGTTTTCGATGTCCTGCCCGAGCCAAACGTCCGCCCACGCGACCGAGTTGAACCTGCCCGCCGAGTTCGAGGACCTGAGCGGCCTGATCGAGGCCGACCTCAAGGCGGTCGCCACCATGCTCACCCGACGCGCCCACGAGCGCCTGCTGCTGACCCGCCGCGAGTATCGCGACCTGCATCGCGAGCTGCTCAGCCGCCTTTCCGAGGCCGTCAACGAGACGATGGCCCCGCTGACCGCCGAGTGCCGTTGAGCGAGGCGAAGGCACTCGGGTCGGTCGTGTTGCGAAGGTTGAAGGGGTCGCGCCGGATGAGCGGCTTCGGGGGCTTGAGCAGGGAGGGAGGACCCCGATGGCGCGGATCATCCTCGGCGTGACCGGGTCGGTGGCGGCGATCCGGACGCCGATGCTCCGGGCGGCCCTGCGGGCCGATGGCCACGCGGTCCGGGTGGTGGCCACGGAGCCGGCCCTGAAATTCTTCGGGCCGGGCGAGCTGGGCCCCCCCGACCCCGACGACGCCCTGAGGATGGGCGGCCCGCTCTATCGCGACGCCGACGAGTGGGCCTTCGACCGCTGGAGGCGAGACGACCCGGTCTTGCACATCGAGTTGAGGCGCTGGGCCGAGTTGCTGGTCGTCGCCCCGCTCGATGCCAACACGCTGGGCAAATTTGCCCTGGGATTGAGCGACTCGTGCCTGAGTTGCCTCTTCCGCGCCTGGGACTTCGCCCGCCCGGTGGTGCTGGCCCCGGCGATGAATACCCTGATGTGGGAAAGCCCCGTCACCCGTCGCCACCTGCGGCTCTTGCTCGACGACTGGGGGGACGGCGGCCCGGATCGGGACTGGACGCTCGACGAGGCCCCGGCGATCTTCGAGTCGCACGCGCCGAGGCTCCGGCTGGTCGGGCCGATCGTGAAACGCCTGGCCTGCGGCGACGAGGGGCGCGGCGGCATGGCCGAGGTGTCCGAGGTCGTCGCCGCGGTCCGGATGGCGCTCGACCGTGCCGAAGGTGCGGCCGACCCCCGCGCCGCTCCGCCCGATTGAGTGAAGCCCGCTCCGTGCAATCGTCGATCAAGCCCCACTGTCGGAGGTGGCGCGACGGCCCGTCGAGATCCGAGGAGGGTCGGACCGGGCCCGATCGGGCGGCGAGCACGGACGGCTCCGGACTCGAGAGAACAAAGGGCGAGGTTCACCATGCGAGGCTGGCGAGGGCCGATTGCGGCGCTGGTGCTGTTGCTGCTCGGCTCGGCACCGGCGGACGGGCAGTATTACAACCTCACGAACCTCAAGTGGCTCAACCACCGGCTCGCCGGCCACGTGGACGACTACACGCAGAATCACGGCGAGGACCGGCGGATTTATTCGCCGATCCTGGGCCGATCGCGCGACCTGTACGTCTACACGCCCCCGGGCTACGACCCGAGGCGGCAGTATCCGGTCATCTTCTGGCTGCATATGGGGTATGTGGATGAACACGTGTTCGTCGGCACCCCGGCGTTGCTGCGGCTCGACCGGATGATCGAACGCGGGGAGATGCCGCCGGTGGTGGTCGCCGCCCCCGACGCCACGGCCGACGGCGAGAACCGGACCGGCGCGGTGCACTCGCTCTTCGTGAATAGCCGGGTCGGGCGGTTCGAGGACCACCTGGTCGACGAGGTGCTCCCGTTCGTGATGACGCGGTACTCGATCCGGCCGGAGCGGGAGGCGCACGGGATCCTCGGGCTCTCGGGCGGCGGGTTCGGCGGGATGAGCATCGCCATGCGGCGGCGGGATCTGTTCGGCTCGGTGGCGACCCTGGCCTCGCCGGTCAACGTGCGGTACGACGACATCCGGCCGAGCGGGCCGCGCTCGGAGTTCAACCCCGAGACGTACCGCTGGAAGGAGTCGTACGACCCGGACGAGGTGTACGGGGTGTTCTCGTTCGGCCTGCGACGGACCCGGGCGTCGAAATATATCGGCCCGCTGTTCGGCGACGGCCCGGAGGTGAATGATTACCTGCGGGCCCTGAATCCGGCGGATTTGCTGTTCACGAGCGGCCTCCGTCCGGGCGAGCTGGCGATCTTCTGCCACTTCGGCGGCCGGGACAACTGGAACTTCGATGCGCACGCCCTGTCGTTCGCCTGGCTGGCGGCCTCGCGCGGGGTGCATGTCGAGCTGGTGACCGACCCCCTGGCGTCGCACAACATCCATTACTTCCGCGAGAATCAGGAAGACGCCTACCGCTTCCTCGGCCAGTACCTCTTGCCCCCGACCGGCCCCTGGATGCTGGCCCCGGGGCCGTGAGGGGTGGTTGATGGGGCCGCGGCGGCGGGTTATTCCGCCGGCGAAATGACGGTCCAGGGCGGTCGGGGGTTCTTGTCGAGGAGCTGCTCGCGCCAGAGGGATGCTTCGACCTGGGAGCGGAGTTCGAGCAACTGGTCGATGGAGCCTTGGAGCATCACCCGACGTGGGGCGTCGAGGTTGGCGCGGAGATTGAGCTTGGCCAGGCGATCGCGTTCGGCGAGCAGTTCGGCCTCCTGGCGGTCGATCGGGGCCAGGGCGTCCGGGTCGGCATCGGGCGGCAGCGCTGCGCGATCGAGCCGGACGCGGCGGAGCTGGGCCAGGCAGTCGAGCAATTCCGCCTCGATCGCGGAGCGGGACACGCTGGGGCCGTCCGCTGAGAGCGAGAATTGTTCGTACCGCGTAAGCTCATCGAAATGCGATTGAAGCAGCGTGCCCAGTTCGGATCGGGAGGCTTCGAGCCGTTCGAGGATTGCACGTGATCTGGCAAGGGTGAGTTCGATGTCGAGCTTGATGAATTCGTCGACGACTGTGTTGACGACGCGGGCGCCCTGGGGCTGGGGGAGTCCGTGGGCGGAAATCTCGATGAGCAATGAGGACTCGTCGACGCGTCGAATCTTGAGGTGGTCGCGGAGGACCTGGACGGGATCTTCCGCGTCGTTGAACAGGTCCAGGGAGCCGATCGTTCGATCGAGGAGTGCCGCGGACAGGACTCGATCGCTGGTCATGAGCTGAAGCTGATTCTGGAATTGGAGCTGGGTCGGTTGTCGGTCCTCGGGAGATTGCTCGAAGGGATCGGGTGGGGTTGTGTAGAGCAGGTGCGCGGTGGGGGGATTGCCCGTGTCGGAGAGGACGGAGGATCGGACCGCGGAGAGGAAGGGCTCGGGCTGGAGCACCAGCTTGGTGACGCTCACGACCAAGACGCCGACGACCAGTAAGATCGCAATGGGTACGACTCGAATGGAATGTGACATCAGTGATTGATCTCGATGTTCTTGATTGAAAAAGCTTTGCCTGGTCGGTATCCGTGTGCCCTTGCCGATGGATTGTGCGGGCTCCCCCGCAACCGGCCTGACGGCCACCGGAGCAGTAGGCAGTAGACAGAGAGAGGCAGTGGGGAGGCAGACTTCTGCTCGCGGAGGCTCCTGTCCCCCTCTCCCCGCCCGCGGGGAGAGGGCCGGGGTGAGGGGCCCCCGTCCGGATCGCAAGGCTCGGCACGTCCGCCAGGTCCCCCTCACCCGGCCTGCGGCCACCCTCTCCCCCGGAGGGGGCGAAGGTTGGGACAGTTCGGTCGCCAGGAAACGTCGATCTGCGGCTGTGCCCGTCTCTCCGAGAGTGAGCGGGGAGACGGGGACCGGCGTTCGGAGTCGAGCTTCGCGTCTTGTCGCAGCCTCCCCACCGGGTCTACGGCCACCCTCTCCCCCGGAGGGGGCGAGGGTTGAACATGCGGTCCACCTTCGCCTTGAAGCCGTGAACGGACGCTTGCTTCTCGGTCACGGAGGGGACGAAGGTTGAACGGGTCTGACGCCTCAAGGGTGAGCAAGTGAGACGGAAGGGAAACGCCAGGACGGCGAAATCGGTCCCGGTCTCCAGACAAGCAGTTCGAACGATGCTCGGCAGAGTGTGCCAGCCAAGCGCGGCAAATGCAAGCAGTCGGGATTCCATGCGGCATCATCGCGAGGCGGATCGGCCTGCGAGCACCATGCCTGAGAGGCAGGGGAGGATGCCGACGGCGGCGGCGAGGGTGCCGGGGTCGAGGTGGCCGGCGAGCAGGCGGGCGGTGACGGCGGAGAGGAAGACGCCGAGCATCGCGCCGAAGCCGGGGAGAAGCGCGAGGGAGGCGGGGCGAGGGTTCGGCCAGGAGGCGGCGAGCAGGAGCCAGGCGGAGACGATCAGGTCGGCGACCAGGAACGGGTGGACGAAGCGGCCGGCCGCGGCGTTGCCGACCTGCCAGGCGAGCACGACGAGGGCAAGCAACGCGGCGGTCAGGCGGGCAAGGGTGAGGGAGTTGAGCATTGGGGGTTCAGCCGCGTTTGGTCTTGTAGCCGATCGAGGCGAGGAGGGACTCGACGCGGTCGAGGTGGCTGCCCTGGATCTCGATCGTGCCGTCGTCCTTGACGGTGCCGCCGCCGCCGATGGCGGTCTTGAGCTGCGCGGCCAGGGCGGTCAGGTCGTTCCCGGTCGGGTCGAGGCCGCGGACGGTGGTGACGGATTTCCCCTTCGGCCGCTTCTCGACCCGGATGCGGGCGGTCTGGCGAGCTGGGTCGATGCGCTCCGGGGCGGGAGGCTCGGCGGGGGGGCAGGTGCATTCCGATTCGAGGGCACCGCAGCGCTCGCAGCGAGGGGGGCGGTCCCATTGCGTCCCGGCGAAGAGGCGGCCCATGAGGGGGACTCCGAGAGAGGGAGGTTTTGAGCCACGGATGAAACACGGATGAAACACGGATGGAAACACGGATGAGAAGAGGTAAGAGAGAGAAGTGAGCAGAAAGAACCGGATCGGAACAGTTGAGTCTATGAAAGAACAAATGTTCTTGAGATTTGTCCGTGTTTCATCCGTGGCTCAACGTTCTCTTTCTGCGCTCCCTCGTTCTTCTCTGGAGATCGGGAACCTTGCTCGTCCCGAAGGGGGAGGATCACTCGGGGACCATGCGATAGCGCGGGTAGATGGAGACGCCGAGGTTGCCGCGCTTGGCGTAGAGGAAGGCGAGGTGGTGGTCGAGGTGGCCGACGGCGCCGCGGACGAGGTCGGCGAGGGTGATCCGGCCGCGTTCGGTGTGGTTGCCGGATCGGGCGAAGTCGGATTCGGGGAGCGATCGGAGGATGTGGGCGATCCAGCGGCGGTTGGCGACGAACATGCTGACGGCTTCTTCGACGGGGAGGGACTGGTAGTCGAGCCGGGAGCACCAGGCGTTCTCGTCGTAGGCGAGCAGGGTCGGCGACTCCTCGGCGATCATGCGCTTGATGCGGTCGCCGGCGACGAGGTCGCTGTCGAGCAGGTGGATGGCCAGCTCGGCGAGGCTCCAGGCGCCGGGGCCGGGCCGGGCGGTCTCCTGCTCGCGCGAGAGGCTCGACGTGGCGTAGGCGAGCAAGGGGCCGCCCTTCTCATAGTGGTCGATCAGGCTGGCAAGCGTCACGATGCGGGCTCCGGGAGATTCGGGTCGTCGGCGAGGCAAGGGGGGAGGGTTCGTGCTCGATCAGGGGTCGACTTCTTTGCGCCAGATGGCCAGGCGGGGCTCGGTGTATTCGAGGAACCAGATTTCCTCCTCGACCCCCAGCTCCTCGGCGAAGCGGTGGGCGACGAGGTAGTTGACGACTTCGAGGGAGGCGGCGAGGACGTCGGTGCGGGGGTCGAGGGTGTCGATCGGGTTGTGGAAGATGAAGCGGAAGACGAGGACCCGCTCGTCGATCGGGCCGTCGGCCGAGAGGTAGCGCCCGTCCATCTCGTAGATCGAGTAGCCGCGGGAGGCCTGGCAGAGGGTGCGGATCCACTGCTCCTCGTCGAAATCGGGGCCGCGGCGGCGGGCCTCGGCGATGAGGGTGCGGACGTAGGGGACGGATCGGATGGCGTCCTCGTTGAAGAGGTCTTCGAGCACCTCCTCGATCTTGCCGAAATAGCCCAGCTTTTTCGGCAGGATGACCTCGTACATCCGGGCCGGCTTGGGGCCTTCGAGCCGGTAGGATCTCATCGCGTCATCCTTGGTCGAAACACCGTGACGAGGCCGGGGCCGGTCCTCCGGATTGCGGCCTCCCAGTGTACCGATTGGGCGGCACAGTTCCCAGCGATCGAAGCACGCGGACCGGGGACGGGGAGACGATCCGGGCGCGAAATCAACAGGCGAGCCAAGTGCGATTGATCCGACGGGCCGATCGCACTAGAATGGGCATTGTTCACGTTGTTCATGAAACTACTGAAGATTGGCGTCTTTCGAGTGAGTGAGGCGGCGATCTCGGAGAGTGTTCGCACCGAAGAGGGATGGAGGGGCCTCGTGAGTACCGGCGGCAACGGCGCACCGAAGCAGAGCAAGGCGGAGACCTTGAAGCTGGAGAGCCAGTACCTGAAGCTCCCGCTGATTGACGAGGTGAATGCCGGGGGCAACTCGATCAGCGAACCGGCGATGCAGGTCCTCAAGTTCCACGGCTCGTATCAGCAAGACGACCGGGACGTGCGGGTGCAGCGGCGTCGCGAGAAGCAGGAAGTGGCCTACTCGTTCATGGTCCGCGTGCGGATCCCGGGCGGCCGGATCAACGCGAGGCAGTATCTGGCCTGCGACGAGCTGGCCCGGACGGTCGGGAATGAGACGCTGCGGATCACGACCCGGCAGGAGTTCCAGCTCCACGGGATCCTGAAGCAGGATTTGAAGGCGACCGTTCGCAAGGTCAATGAGACCCTGCTTGATACGTTGGCCGCCTGCGGCGACGTCGAGCGGAATATCCTGAGCTGCCCGGCCCCGTTCCACGGCACCGTCCGCGACCAGATGCAGGAGGACCTGCTGCAGCTGGCCGCGCACCTGAGCCCCCGGTCGTCGAGCTACTGGGACATCTGGCTCGACGGCGAGAAGATCGAGAACCCCGACGCGCCGAAGCCCCAGCCGCCTTTGGTGCCGACGCCCGGCGACGACGCGGTCGAGCCGATCTACGGCAAGTTCTACATGCCGCGGAAGTTCAAGACCGCGTTCGCCCTGCCCGAGGACAATTGCACGGACGTGTACGCCAACGACCTCGGCTACATCGCCGTGGTCGAGGACGGCGAACTCGTCGGCTACAACGTGGTCGTCGGCGGCGGGATGGGCACCACGCCGAGCGCGAAGAAGACGTTCCCGGCCGTGGCGGTGGATCTGTGCTACGTGCCGCGGTCGGAGGTGTTGCGGGTCGGCGAGGCCGTGGTGAAGGTGCAGCGCGACTTCGGCGATCGGTCCGACCGCAAGCGGGCCCGCTTGAAGTACGTGATCTACGACTGGGGGATCGACGCCTTCAAGGCGAAGGTGGAGGAATACCTCGGCGAGCCGCTGGCCCCCTCGAAGCCGATCACGGTGAACGAGGTGGACGACCACATGGGCTGGCACGAGCAAGGGGACGGGCGCTGGTTCCTCGGGATTCCGGTCGAGAACGGCCGGATCAAGGATGAGGGGTCGGTGCGGATGGCCAGCGGCCTGCGGGCCTACTTCGAGAAATACGGGACCCCGGCGCGACTGACCTGCTTGCAGTCGATCCTGCTCATCGACATCCCCGCCGATCGCAAGGACGAGGTCAACGCCTGGCTCGAGGAATACGGGATTGCCTCGGTCGAGCAGACCTCGACCGTCCGGCGCTGGGCGATGGCCTGCCCGGCCCTGCCGACCTGCGGCCTGGCGGTGACGGAGTCGGAGCGGGTCTTGCCCTCGGTCATGGACCGGTTCGAGGAGGCGATGGGCCGCCTCGGGCTGGAAGGGGAACGCTACGCGGTGCACATGACCGGCTGCCCGAACGGGTGCGCCCGGCCGTATAATTGCGACATCGGCCTGGTGGGCCGGGGGGCCTCGAAGAACCCCGACGGCTCTCCCGGGCCGGGGACGTACACGATTTTCCTCGGCGGCCGGGTGCAGGGGGACCGGCTGAACACGGTCTTCAAGGATTACGTGCCGCTGGAGAAGATCGTCGACGAACTGGTCCCCGTCTTCTCCCGCTTCAAGGCCGATCGACGGCCGGGCGAAGCCTTCGGCGACTTCTGCGACCGTGTCGGGGTCGAGGCGCTGGCGGCCGAGACGGCGACGGCGGAGGAAGCGACGCAGGCGTGAGGGGGATGAGTTCGGAGGTTCTCGCGCGGAGATTCGGAGGAGAGGGTGCGGTGTTCTCGCCGCGACTCCCCGGCTCTGCGCGAGATCTTCTCACGCGGGGTTTGCTCGCGATAGGATGAGGGGCCTGCCAACCGGGAGGGGAGGTCCCATGATGACCGTCGATGACCAGACGCTCCGGACCATGGTCGACGCGGCTCGCCGGGCGAGCGAAGCGGCATATTGCCCGTACAGCCGGTTCCGCGTCGGCGCGGCGGTGCTGGGCGAGGACGGGGCGATCGTCGGCGGGTGCAACGTGGAGAATGCGTCGTACGGATTGACGAGCTGCGCCGAGCGGAACGCGATCTTCGCCGCCGTGGCGCAGGGGATGACGGCGATCCGCGCGGTGGTCGTGTTCACGCCGACCGCGACGCCGACGGCCCCGTGCGGGGCGTGTCGGCAGGTGATCCACGAGTTCGGGCCGGGGGCGGAGATCATCAGCGTCTGCGAGGGGCCGGATCGGCTGCGGGCGAGGCTTCCCGAGCTCTTGCCGGGGGCCTTCGGGCCGAGGTCGCTCGATCCTGCCGACGATCCGAAACGACCGCTTGCATGAGCATCCCTGACGACGAGAATGTTTACGCGGCGCCCGGGACGCCGGCCAGGAGAGTCGCCTCCGACCCTGGCGGTGAGCCCGACCTGGCGTTCATGGCCCGCTGGGAGCGGTGGCGGGTGCTCTACAACCTCGTCCTGGTGGTCGAGGTGATGGGGATTGTCATCGGGATGGACAGGTGGCAATGGATGACGGAGGCCGAGTTCTGCGAGTTGCTGGTCCTCGGCGCCCTGGGAGCGAATCTGTGCTTCTGTGCCGGCCCGGTGGTGGAAGCGTACCTGCGGTGGCTCGGGGTGAAGGGCGAGATGCTCGGGCCGCTCCTGTTCGGCCTGGGGATGATCGTGGCCACGGTCGGGACCCTGATGACCCTGATCCTGTACGAGAAGGCGGCTGTCGTGTTCTGAGGCTCGGGAGTCGGACGAGGGGCCGGGCGGTCGTTACAATCAGGCGGCCTCGGGCCCGAGGCATCGGGACCGGCCCCCCTCCCTGGGCGGCGTGATTGACGCTCGAATGACTGCAAGCGACCGAGACGACGCATGAGTGTGTCCCCTGCCCTGATTGCCGAGCGGCTCGACGCCGACCGGCGCGCCTTGCTTGACCTGAGCTTGCGCAATCCGCTGTTGAACTATCGCGCGAGGCGGCGAGGGCTGACGATCCTCGGGGAATCGCCCGCGGAGATCGTGCGGATCCTGCTGCGCGACGGCAAGCGGATGACGTTCGAGCCGGCCTTGGAACGGGTCGAGGAGCCTGTTGAAGTCGCGGAGGGGGAAGCGGTCGAGGGGAACGGCGTGCTGGAGTTGCCGCCGATCGACCCGAGCGACCTGAAACTTCAGACCGACGTGCCGGAGGATCAGCTCCAGGACCGTTTACTTGCGATCGACGCGGCGGCGCGGACGTCGGTCGAGGAGATGGGGGTCAACACGCTCTTCCTGGCCCTGGGGATGCTCAACTGGTCGGAGGAGCAGAACGGTCGGAAGGTACGGGCGCCGTTGATTTTGCTGCCCGTGGCGCTGAGCCGGGCGAACGCCCGGGACCGGTTCCGGGTGCGATTCACGGGGGAGGACTTCGGCACGAATCTCTCGCTGGCCGAGCGGCTGCGGGCCGGGTTCGGGATCGAACTGCCCGAGATCCCGGGGGCCGACGACCTCGACCCGATCGCTTACTTCGACGCGGTGGATGCGGCCGTGGCCCGGGAAAAGGGCTGGAACGTCGATCGAGACGCGGTGGCACTCGGGTTCTTCTCGTTCAGTCGGTTGC
Source organism: Tautonia sp. JC769 (assembly GCF_040717455.1). Classification (NCBI taxonomy): domain Bacteria; kingdom Pseudomonadati; phylum Planctomycetota; class Planctomycetia; order Isosphaerales; family Isosphaeraceae; genus Tautonia; species Tautonia sp. JC769. The sequence continues at coordinate 54,975 of NZ_JBFEFH010000032.1, read as the reverse complement.
TCATGTACCGGGATCTGGAGGCGAGCCGGTGGCCGGAAGGGTCGGGGCCGTCGGGGCATCCGGTGGTCTCGGGATTGCTGGGTGAGGGGATCGAGGCGGCCGAGGCGACGATCGACGACGACGAGCATCTGGATGCCCGATTGGGTCCGCTCGACGTGCGGCCGGTGCTCGACGCGGACGGCTCGCAGATGCTCGCCCTGGTCGATGCGAGTCAGGGGAGGAACCTGGTGATCCAGGGACCTCCGGGGACGGGCAAAAGCCAGACGATTGCGAATGTGATCGCCGATGCCGTCGGCCGGGGGCGGACGGTCCTGTTCGTGGCCGAGAAGGCGGCGGCGCTGGAGGTGGTGCATCGACGGCTTGATGCCGTGGGGCTGGGGGCGGCCTGCCTGGAGCTGCACAGCAACCGCACGCGCAAGCGAGACGTGCTGGATGACCTGCGGCGGACCCTGCAACTGGGCCGGCCGAAGGTGGGGGCGGCCGAGGAAGACGCGAAGGTCCTGGCCGACCTGCGCAACCGGCTCAACACCGTGGCCGAGGCGGTCAACACGCCGATCGGCGCCAGCGGGATCAGCCCGCACGACGCGGCCGGGATCTTGCTGCGCGAGCGGGCGGCGATGGGCGAGGCGGTCCCGCCGCCGATCGACGTGCCGGGGATGGCCGACTGGTCGGGGCCGGAATTCCAGGCGAAGGAGCTGCTCGTCGAGCAGCTCCAGGCCCGGCTGGCCGCCGCGAATGCGTCCGAAGATGTTCAGGCGGTGAAATGGTCGTCTCGGACGTCGTGGACGCCGTCTGATCGGGCCGAGCTGGCCCGCCTGGCGGCTGCGGCGCACGAGGCGACGGACGCCCTGGAGGCGGCTGCGGCGGAGCTGGCCGAGGCGCTGGGCGTGGCAAGCCCGATCGACCGGGCCGGGGCCTCGGCCTTGGTCGAGGCGGCGATGCCCCCGGGCCGGGCGGCGGGTTCGGCCCCGTTGCCGCTCGACGATTCGGGCTGGGAGGCGTGGGCCGCCGAGCTGGATGCCCTGCTCGAGGCCGGGTCGGCCCTGAACGCCTTGCATGAACGGTTCGATGCGCGATTGATGTCGGAGGCGTGGGATCGCGACCTGGTCGAGACGCGGGCGACCTTGAACACGGCGGGCCGTCGCTGGTGGCGGTGGTTCTCGGGGTCGTATCGGCGGGCCCGGTTCCGGGTCGCGATGCTCTGCCGGGGGGAGCCGCCGCGGTCGAACGCGGACGCGATGACCCTGGTGGATGCCGTGATCGAGGCGCAGCGGCTGCGGGGACCGATCGAGGGTCACGCGTGCCTGGCGGCTCATTTGTTCGGGCAGCGATGGAAGCGGGAGGAGTCGTCGTTTGCGGAGTTGATCGAGGTCGCGCGCTTCGCCCGCCGGGTGCGGGAAGCCGTGCGAGACGATCGGCTGCCGGGGGGGGCGATCGAGGCGATCGCGGATGAGGAGGCGATGAGGCGGGCCTCGGGGCCGGCGGCCCGGGTGCGGGATGCGCTCGATGCGCAGCGGGTCGCGCTGGATCGGCTGGCCGATTTCGCGGGCATGGATCGTGCGCAAGGGGATGACGATTCGTTTGACGAGGTGCGCGATCGGATCGAAGGCACCAGCCATCGGGCCGAGCGGTTGCACGCGGTCGCCTTGGTGAACCAGAGGGCGGCGTCGTGCCGAGAGGAAGGGCTGGGGGCTGTTGTCGAGGCGGCGAAGGCCTGGCAGGAGGCCCCTCGTCTTTTGGCGACGGCATTCCGGGTGCGGTGGGCTGAAACGTTGATTGATCGCGCCGCCCGGGAGCGGCCGGCCTTGGCGGGGTTCTCGGGGGGGGATCACGAGGCGATCGCGCGGCGGTTCGCGGCGGTCGATGTGAGCGTGCTCGGGCACAACCGGGCCTGGGCGGCGGCCGAGCACTGGGAGCGGTTGCCCAGGCGGCAGGCACTGGCGGGCGACCTGGCCGTCCTGCGTCGGGAGCTGGAGAAGAAGACGAGGCACCTGCCGTTGCGGGTCCTGTTCTCGCAGGCCGGCCGGGCGGTGCAGGCGGTCAAGCCGGTGTTCCTGATGAGCCCGCTCTCGGTCGCCGCGTACCTGGAGCCGGGGCAGCTCGGGTTCGACCTGGTGGTCTTCGACGAGGCGAGCCAGGTGCGTCCGGTCGATGCGCTCGGGGCCCTGCTGCGGGGCCGTCAGGCGATCGTCGTGGGGGATGATCGCCAGTTGCCCCCCACCACCTTCTTCGACCGCCTGACGGCCGGCGACGAGGGGACGGACGAGGACGAGGAACGGCTGGCGTCGGCGTCGGAGGCGCTCGAAAGTGTGCTGGGTTTGTTTTTGGCGCAAGGGGCGGCGCGGCGGATGCTCCGCTGGCATTACCGGAGTCGGCACGAGTCCTTGATTGCCGTGTCGAACCGGGAGTTCTACGACGGCCGGTTGATCGTCTTCCCGGGACCCGAGGGGGACCGATCGGAACGGGGCCTCGTCCTGCGGCACCTGCCCGAGACGGTGTACGACCGGGGCGGGTCGCGGACCAATCCGGAGGAGGCCGCCGCCGTGGCCTCGGCGGTGATGGACTTCGCCCGCGCCCAACTGGCGGCCCCGGACGACCGGCGGTTGACCCTCGGAGTGGCCGCGTTCAGCGCCGCGCAGGCCGAGGCCATTACCCGGCGGCTGGAACGCCTGCGGCGTGACGACCCGTCGTGCGAGGACTACTTCGCCGAAGGGGGGGTCGAGCCGTTCTTCGTCAAGAACCTGGAAAGCGTGCAAGGGGACGAACGCGATGCCATGTTCATCAGCGTCGGTTATGGGCGCGATGCGGAGGGGCGGGTGTCGATGAATTTCGGCCCCCTGAACGGCGAGGGGGGGGAGCGTCGGCTCAATGTGCTGATTACCAGGGCCCGCCTGCGCTGCGAGGTGTTCACGAACCTGCGGTCGAGCGATCTGGACCGGGGGCGATCGACGGCCCGGGGGGTGGCCTCGCTGCGGACGTTCCTGCATTTCGCCGAGCGGGGGAGTTTCGACGGGATGGACGGGTCGCCCGACCGCTCGGCCTCGCTTTCGACATTTGAGGACGTGCTGGCGCAGGCGATCGAGCAGGAAGGGTACGAGGTGGCCCGGGCGCTGGGATCGGCCGAATCGCGGGTGGATCTGGCGGTGGTCGATCGGGACGACCCGGGGCGGTACCGGCTCGGGATCCTCTGCGACGGGCCGTCTTACGCCGCGCCGCGGTCGGCGAGGGACCGCGACCGCATCCGCCCGGCGGTCCTCCGGGGGCTCGGCTGGCGGCTGGCGCAGGTCTGGTCGGCCGACTGGTGGCACGACCCGTCGGGGACCCTGGCCGGGTTGGTGGCGGAGATCGAGGCCGACTCGGCCGATCGGGTCGAGCTGCCCTCGGTCCCGCGCGCCGCGTCGATCGCCAGAGAGGACCTGGGCGAGGACGGCGTGGACGTGCCCGCCCTGCCGCCGTATCAGGTCGCCGCGCTCGACCTGGGAAGCGAGCCGGTCGATCCGATGGACCTGGCGGGGGATCGGCTCGCGGCCTGGGTGGCGGAGGTCGTCCGGGTCGAGGGGCCGGTGCACGAGGCGGAGGTGGTGCGACGGATTGCCGACGCGATCGGCCTGAAGCGGCTGGCGGGGAAGCCGAAGGAGGCGATCGAGCGGGCGGCCTCGGCCCCGTTCCGCGACGGCGGGGCGATCCGGAGGAAGGGGGCGTTCCTCTGGCCCGCCGCCCTCGATCGGCCGCAGCCGCGTGACCGATCGGGCTTGCCGAGCGGCTCGCGACGCCTCGAATTTGTTGCGGCCGAGGAGGTGGCGGCCGCCGCCGAGCGGGTGGTGGCGGACGCGATCCGGGTTGCGCCCGACGACCTGCCGGCCGCCGTCTGCCGGCTGCTCGGCTTCCCGAGGACGACCGACGAGATGCGGGGTCGGGTGGCCTCGGTCGTCGGGGGGCTGATCGAGTCGGGTCGCCTGATTCGGCAAGGAAACAGGCTCGTGATCGCGGCCGAAACGGCCCGAGACGAGGGGAAATCGGGGACCTCGGACTCGCCGAATCCGCCGTCTCGAGCTGAGGAGGAGGACGGTTCGGCGTCGGCTGATCAGGCATTTTGACGAAAATGGGTAGAAAAAGCTTCCCATCCGGTCTCGACGGGTCGCTATGATAATAAGGAGAGAAGTTCAAACGAACCGGTGCGGTCGAGTCCCTCCTCTCCTTCCCGAGACGCACCGCCGCTTTGGTCATCGCGGACCCGGTTTCACACGATGCCGATGATGATGCTGCGCCTTGCGCTTCCCCTGGTTCTCGCGTCGCTGATGATGATGCCCCGGCTCCGCGAGGCCCGCGCGGAGGAAGGGGGCGACGCCGAGGCCGACGCCCGCTCCGGCGGGTCGAGGGCGATTGCCCTCGTCGGCGGGCGATTGGTGACGCAGGCCGAGGCCGGGACGATCGAGGGGACGATCCTCGTCCGGGACGGCCGGATCGAGGCCGTCGGCGAGGCGGTCGAGATTCCCGAGGGGGCCGAGCGGATCGACGTGTCGGGCCTGACCGTGACGCCGGGCCTGATCGACGCGAGGAGCGTCCTCTGGCTGCCCGCCGCGACCCAACGCGACGGCGGCAACGACGGGGCGCTCGACATCCTCGACGGGGTCGACCCGTTCGCGGAGGACTGGCACGACGTGGCCCGATCGGGGGTGACGGCGGTGGCCGTCCAGCCGAGCAACTCGGGGCGGCTCGGGGGCCGGGGGGCGGTGCTCCGCGTCGGCCCCGGCGGGACGGTCGAGGACCTGACGATCAAGGGGGATGCCTTCGTCCAGGCGGCGCTCGGCGTGAACAACGCGTCGGGCAATTCGGTGCTCCGCTATCAGCAGTTCGAGCAGCTCAAGCGGACCCTCGACGGCGTGAAGCGGTACAAGGAGGAGTGGGAAACCTACGAGAAGGCCCTCGCCAAGTACAACGAGGCCAAGGAGAAGGCCGAAAAGGAGGCCAAGGAGAAGGCCGAAAAGGAGGCCGAGGAGAAAGGCGAGGAGGACGACGAATCCGGCGATCAGCCTGAGCCGGAGAAGGACGAGTCGAAGGAGGAGGACGACGACGACGAGGGTAGTTCGGGGACGCGTCCCAGGCAAGACGAGGACGAGGAGGACGACGACGAAGGCGAGACGCCCGCCAAGGAGGACGAGGAAGAGTCGAAGGAGGCCGAGAAGGACGCGAAGGCCGACGGGCCTCCGAAGGAGCCGGAGCGGGATGAGACGAAGGAGTTCCTCGTCAAACTGCTCACGGGAGAGGTGCCGCTTCGGATCGAGGTCCACCGCGAGGACGACCTGAACAACGCGGTCGCGCTGGCGAAGGAATTCGACCTGAAGCTGATTGTGGAGGGGCTGAGCGAGCCGCGATCGGCCCGAGAGGGGCTGGTCAAGTCGCGGACGCCGATGGTGCTCGGGCCGATCCTCGAATCGGGGGGGAGGCCGTCGTATCGCCGCGACCGCGACCGCTCCTGGCCGGCGGGACTCCCGGCCGAGGACAGCCGGTGGGCGATCGGCACCTACGGCGATCGGCCGAGCGATTCGGCCCTGCTCCGCGCCCATGCCGCGGCGGCCGTCGCCCGGGGCGTGCCGCGTGATCAGGTCTTGCGGGCCCTGACCGCCGGGGCGGCCGAGGTGCTCGGCCTGGCCGACGAGCTGGGGACGATTGCCGAGGGGAAGCGGGCCGACCTCGTCGCCTTCGCGGGCGACCCGATCGACCCGTCGACCGCCGTCGCCCTGGTGCTCTCCGGCGGGGAGGTCGTCGTCCGGGACGAGGACGCGACGCCGGCGGAGGACGACCTGGCGACGGTGGTGGATCTCGACCTGCCCGATCGCTTGCCGGGCCGGTACGTCCTGCAGACGCGCCGCCTGCTGAACGACGACGGGACGACCGGGCCGGGGGCCTTGCTCGTGGTCGAGGGGCGGATCGAGGCCAGCGGTGAGGCGGTCGATGCCGGGGACGACATCCCGGTCTTCGACGTCGGGGACGCGACCGTGACCCCCGGCTTGCTGACGGCCCATAGCACCCTCGGCCAGGGTCGGGCGGTCGCCGAATCGGCCGGGGCCGATGCCGGGTTCCTGAGGGCGGTGGATGCGTTCGACCCGACCGGCCGGTCCGTCCGGGAGATGGTCCGGGGGGGCGTCTTGCGGGCCGGGTTCGCACCGGGCTCGGGCAACGTGATTGGCGGGGCCGTGGGGGCGGTGCGACTCGGGGCAGTCGATCCGGTGGTGGAGCCGATCATCGGGATGAATCTGGTGCTCTCGGAGGCGTCGAGGAACCTGGAGCGGTTCCCGGTGAGCCTGCCGGGCCAGTACGCATTGATCCGGCAATTCCTCGGCACGCAGGATGAGGCGGATCAGGACGCCCGCCGATCGCTCGATTATTACCTGACCGGGCCGGCGATCGACCGGCTCGACGCGACGCGACGCGAGCGGGCCGCCGCGCTCCGGGACGGCCGGTGCGGGGCGTTCATCGAGGTCGGCGAGGCGACCGAGGTTGCGTTGGCGCTCGACCTGGCCGAGGAGCTGGGGAGCTGCGTCGCCCTGGTCGGCCCCGGCGCGATCGAGGAGCAGGCCGATCGGGTCGCCCGGCTGGCGGGCGAAGGCCCGGGCCTGGTCCTGGTCGTGCGGCCGATGCCCCCCGGGCCGGAGCGATCGCGCCGCTGGGCGAGCGTTTGCGAGGCGGTCGAGGCCGGGGCCGGGCTCCTCTTCTCGGCCGACGACCCCGAGGGCCTGCGGCTCGCGGCCGCATCGATGGTGGCGGCCGGCCTGCCGAGGGCGGCCGCGATTCGGGCGCTTGCGATCGCGAATCCGGCCGACTTCGACGAGCCCGGGTCCTGCTGGGACGCGGGCAGCCCGGCCGATTTCGTGGTCTGGGACGACTCGCCGATCGACCTGTCGAGCCGGCCCCTGGCGGTGGTGGTCGATGGCGAGATCGCCCCTTGATGCGATGCTGCAAAATCATGCTTGAGCGTTTCCAGGACCGTCGGGCAGGCCAGGGCTTGCCCCTCCCCGAGTCGAGCCGCACCATGAGTCGATCACTTCACCTGAGAATCCGAGCATGGGTCGCCGCGGCCGCGCCGCTGGTGCTGCTTGCGGTCGGGCCGGCGGCCGCGGCGGGAGACGACGGCGACGTGCTCATCCGGGCCGGATCGGTGGTGACGGTCGAGGGCGAGACGTTCGCCCCCGGCGCGGTCCTGGTCTCGGGCGGGGTGATCGCCGGGGTGGGGGCGTCGATCGAGGCCCCCGAGGGGGCCGAGGTGCTCGACCTGGGAGAGGGGACGACCCTGCTCCCCGGCTTCGTGGACGTGGATCTGCCGGGAGGTGTCACCGGCCCTTCGGTCGAGGTGACGCGCGAGATCACGCCGAGGTTCAACCCCTTGCCGGCGATCGACTGGTCGTCGCGGTCGTTCGTCGAGGCGCTGGCCGGGGGCACGACCGCCGGGGCCTTCATCCCGCTGAGCGAGAACGTGGTGCCGGGGATGGCCCCGGTGGTCAAGACGGCCGGCTCGCGGCGGGTGGTCGAGGCCGAGGCGGCGCTGGTGGTGACCGTCGCCTCCGATCCGGCCTCGCGGAACCGGTCGCGGACCCGGCCCGACTCGATCTATGTCCGCCAGCCGACGAACCGGATGGGGGTGGTGGCGATGCTCCGCGAGGCGCTCAACCGCGCCTCGCGTGGGGCCGAGCCGGATCTGGACACGACCCTGCCGGTCGAGGCCGACCCGTACGAACCCTTGCGCGACGTGATTCAGGGGAGGCGGTCGGTCCTGGCCATCAGCCGGACCGATTACGATATCTTGACCGTGCTTCGGCTGGCCGGCGAGTTCGGCTACGCGCCGATCATCCTGGGCGGGCAGGAAGCGTACAAGGTGGCCGGGCCGCTGGCGGCGACCGGCGTGCCGGTGGTGCTCGGCCCGCTGCGGATCAATGGGCCGTATGGCCCTGAGCGGACCGAACTGGCCTGGAACACGGCCGGCGTGCTGCACGAGGCCGGCGTGGCGGTCGCCCTGTCCGGGGGCGACCTGCTGGAGCAGGCCCGGTTCGCCGCGCGGTTCGGCCTGCCGGAGGAGGAGGCCCTGAAGGCGATCACGATCGGGCCGGCCAGGGTGCTCGGCGTGGCCGATCGCCTGGGGTCGATCGCCGTGGGCAAGGCGGCCGACCTGGTGGCCCTGGAGGGCGACCCCTTGGAATTCACGACCCCCGTGCGCTGGGTGATGGTCGACGGCGTCGTCCAATTCCCCCGCCCGAAGCCCTCGGAGGAGGATTGAACCTGTCATGGTCATGGCGACGACGCAGCGATTGGGTGGGTTGAGGCGTGGTTTGGCGCTGGCCCTGGTGCTGGCCGTGCTCCCGGCGGTGGGGGCCTCGGCGCAGGAGCAACTGGCAATCAAGGGGGGGCGGATCATCCCGATCGTCGGCGAGCCGATCGACGACGGGATCATCCTGATCCGGGACGGCACGATCCAGGCCGTCGGCACGGATCTGGAGATCCCGATCGAGGCCCGGGTGATCGACGCGAGCGGCAAGGTGGTCTTGCCCGGCTTCGTCGAGCCGCATAGCCCCGAGCCGCTCGTGCAGCCGAACGAGGTGAACCCGAACGTGCCGTTCGTGACGGTCGTGGACGCGGTCGACCCGAACGCGATCTACTTCGAGGAGGCCCGGCGCAACGGCGTGACCGCCGTCCATGCGATCCCCGGCAACAGCACCATGTTCGGCGGCAAGTCGGCCGTCGTGAAGACCTCGGGCACGTTCGCCGAGGACATGGTCCTGAAGCGAGACGCCGGGTTGAAGCTCTCGCTGCGGCCCGCGGGCAGCACGAGCCGGATGAGCCACCTGGCCCGGCTCCGCCGCGAACTGGACGAGACGAAACGCTACATGGCCTCGCTCGACGAGAAGGCCAAGGAGGCGGAGCCCGAATCGCCCGACGACGAGGCCGAGGGCCAGGGATCGGAGGGCGAGCCGAAGGCCGCCCAGGACGAGGACGAGGAGGCGGACGGGGGCGAATCGGACGAGGAATCGCCCTCGGACGACGCCGCACCCGACGCCCAGCGCGAGGCGATGGTCCGCCTGCTCAAGGGGGAATTGCCCGCCTTCCTCTACTGCGAGCAGGCCATGGACGTGCCGCACGCGTTGAAGCTGATCGACGACTACGGCATGAAGGCGACCCTGATCCTGGGACGCGACTGCCACAAGGCCATCGGCCTGCTGGCCGGGAGGGAGGAGCCGGTCATCCTCGATCCCGAGCTGGTCTTCTGGGAGACCGACCCGAGGACCGATCGGGACGACCAGATTGTCCTGCCCCGGCTCTATCGCGAGGCGGGGGTGCCGATCACGTTCCAGACCTCCGGCTCGTCGCTGTCTTCGGCCTCGACGCTCGGCCCGAGCCTGCTCTGGTACCAGGCGGCCACGGCGGTCAAGTACGGGATGCCGATGGACGAGGCGCTCGAGGCGCTGACCCTGCGGCCGGCCCGGTTGATCGGCGTCGATTCGTTCGTCGGTTCCATCGAGCCGGGCAAGGATGCCGACCTGGTGATCCTGAGCGGCGAGCCCCTGAAGCTCGGCACCTGGGTCGACGCCACGATCATCGACGGCAAGGTCGTTTACCGTCGCGAGGACGATACCCGGATGAAGGCCCTGCTCTTCCCCGACGAGGAGCCGTCGGCCCCGGAATGAACGAAGGGTTGGCCGATGGGCCGCCCCTCTCCCGGCAGGCGCTCGCGGGGTGCGACCGGGACCGGCGGCCCGATTCGCACGAGACACCCCGAATCAATCCCCCTCGGTTGATGTGCTCGAAGCACGACGAACCGTCACCGATCCCGAGCCAACGCACCATGCGCGCACGCCTTCTTCTGCTCCTGGCCCCGTTGCTCCTCCTCCAGCTCGGCCATCCGGCCAATGCCAGGGCCTCGGCCGCCGAGGTCGTCGCGTACCGGGCGGCGAGGCTCTGGACCGGGGAGGGGCCGCCGATCGTCGATGCGGTCTTGCTGGTAAGCGAGGGCCGGATCGTCGCGGTCGGGCCCCGCACGGAGGTGGAGGTGCCGGAAACCGCTCGGCGGGTGGATCTCGGCTCGTCGGCGGTGGTGATCCCGGGCCTGGTCGCGGCCGAGTCGGGCCTCGGGGCGGTCTCGGGTGATGACGAACGGGCCCTGACGCCCGGCGTGCGGGCGATCGACGGTTTCGACCCCTTCGCCGACTTCGACGGCCCTCTGTCGGGGGGCGTGACGACCGTCCAGCTCAGCCCCGGCCGCAACCGATTGATGCCCGGCCGGGGGGCCGTGGTGAAGCTGGCCGGGGTCGACACCGAGGCCCGGACCCTGGACGCGGAGGGGGATCTCCGGGTCGTGCTCGCGCCCGAGGCCCTGAATCCGCCCCGGATCTACGAGCCTCCCCCTCGCCTGGCGGCGCGGGATCGCCCGGTCGATCCGACGCAGCCGCAGCTCGCCTCCAGCCTGGCCGGGGCCGTCGCGGGCCTGCGATCGCTGATCGAGGCCGCCCGGGCCGAGCGGCCTGACGCCGGGACCGACCCCCTGCTCGATCCGCTGGCCGAGGCCTTGGCCGACACCGCTCGCCTGCGGGTGTCCGCCCCCGGGGCGGCCGAGATTCGGGCGGCGCTGGGCCTGGCCGGGGCCTTCGACCTGAAGCTGGTGCTCGTCGGGCCGAACGACCTGCGCCCCTGGCTCGACCGGCTCGACTCCTGGGCCGAGACGGTGGATGCCGTCGTGCTCGACCCCCGGGCGCGGCCGGGGCAGATTGCCGAGCTGCCCTTGCCCGACCCCGACGCCCCCGAGCCTCGCGAACCCTGGGAAGACGCCGAGGCCCTGGTCGAGGCCGGGATCCGCGTGGCGGTCGTCCCGTCGACGGACGCCGACCTGAACGAGCTGCTCTTCCTGGCCTCGCAATTCGCGGCCGGGGGCTTCAGCGACGAGCAGGTCTTGCGGATGGTCACGGCGAGCCCGGCCGAGTTGCTCGGCGTGGCCGACCGCGTCGGGACGCTCGCCCCGGGCAAGGACGCCGATTTCGCCGTCCTGTCGGCCGACCCGTTCGACCTGCATGCCCAGGTCCGCGAGGTCTACGTCTCCGGCCGTCGGGCCTGGTCGGCCGATGCCGAACCGAAGGCGATCGTCATCCGAGCCTCGGCCGTGCAGGTCGGGGACGGCTCGGAGCTGGTAGACGCCTCGATCGTGGTCCAGGACGGCAGGATCAAAGGGGTCGGGCCTGACGTGTCGGCCCCGATCGACGCGGAGACGTTCACCTTCGACGGCGCCGTGGTGACTCCCGGCCTGATCGACCTGGCGACCGACCTGGGCCTGGGCGGCCCCCTGTCCGTGTCGTCCCGGCCGCCCTCGGGCTTTGCTGGGCGATCGGACGACGAGGACTCGTCGTCCGGGGATCAGGGCGGCCCGTCTCGGACGAGCGTGGGCATGGACACGAAGCTCGGCGACCGCCTCGTCTCGGGAGATCCGGCCGTGGAGGTGGCCCGCCGCGGGGGGATCACGACGGCCCTGACCGGGCCCCGCGACCTCCCGACGGCCCCGGTGGTCGCCTTCAAGCTGGGGGATTCCCCGACCGTGCTGCGCGACCCCGTCGCCCTCCGCTTCCGCCTCTCCGGCAACGCGACGGCCTCCGCGTCGAGCCTGCGGTCGATCCTCCGGCGCGCCAAGGGGTACGCCGATTCCTGGGAGAAATACGCGGCAGACCTTGCCGAATACGAGGCGAAGAAGAAAGAATATGAGGAGGCCAAGGCCCGCCTCGACGCCAGGAAGCGTCAGGAGGAGGCCCGCAAGAAGGCCGAAGACGCCCGCAAGAAGAAGGACGAGGAGGAGAAGTCGAAGGAGTCGGGTCAATCCGACGACGACTCCGAGGAGGAGTCGGGGGAGTCGCCCGAGGCCAAGGACAAGGACAAAGACGAGGACGAGACCAAGGACCGGCCTCAAGGCGAGCCCGACGAGGACGCCGAATCGGCGGATGAATCGGAATCGGATGACGAGCAGCCCGCCGCCGAGTCGGACGCGGATGACCTGCCCGAGGAGCCGAAAGCCCCCAAGAAGCCGAACACCGTGGCCTCGCTCGAGCCGTATCGCCCGCTGTTTGCCGGGGAGATCCCGGCCCTGGTCGAGGTCGGCTCGCTCGACACGATCCGGGCGGCACTGGACCTGTTTCGCGAGGAGTTTGCGATCGACACCGTCTTGCTCGGCGCCGACGACGCATTCCGGGATCCGGGCCTCCTGGCCGACGCCGACGTGCCGGCCGTCCTCGGGCCGACCCTCGTGCGTCGGATCGATCGCGAGGCGGTGAACCTCGCCCAGGTGCTCGCGACCCAGGGCATCCCCTTCGGGTTCCAGTCGGAAGCGGGGAGCGGGTCGGCCACGCTTCCGCGGGCGGTCCGCTACGCGGTCCGCCTCGGGCTGGGCACGGGAGACGCCCTGGCGGGGCTCTCCTCGTCGCCGGCTGCGTTCCTCGGGCTGGAGGACCGGATCGGCACCATCGCCCCCGGCCGCGACGCCGACCTGGTGGTCTGGAGCGGGCCGCCGTTCGATCCCGCCAGTCGCGTGCTGGCCGTGATGATCGACGGCTCATGGGTTTCCCTTTCCCGAGAGGACGGACGTTGATGCTCCCCTTCGTGCCACTCGCCCCGATCGTCGCCATCCTGCTGGTTGCCGCCGGTCCCCTGCCCGCCCAGGACCCCGAAGGCCGCCGGGTGGCGGTGCATGCGGGCAAGGTGATCACCTGCGCGGGCGATCCGATCGTCGATGGGACGGTCCTCGTCCGGGACGGCAAGATCGAGGCGGTCGGCCCCCGGTCCGAGATCGAGGTGCCCGACGACTACGAGGTGATCGACTGCGGCGACAAGTTCGTCATGCCCGGCCTGGTCGAGGTCCACTGCCACATCGGCGGCTCGGGCGACCTGAACGAGATGGTCTATCAGACGAACCCCGACCTGCGCACGCTCGATCAGGTGATCCCGCACAACGACGCCCTGAAGGTCGGCATCGCGGGGGGCGTGACCACCGTCTGCTACATCCCCGGCAGCGGCACCAACATGGGAGGCTTCGGCGCGATCCTCAAGGCCGGCCCGGGATCGCTGGACGAGGTGCTCGTCCGCTTCCCCGGCGTCCTGAAGATCGCCCAGTGGGGCAATCCCGAGCGGCGAGACGGCACCCTCGGCTCCGGCCGGATGGGCATGAACTGGATCATCCGCGACCAGCTCGAAGAAGGCCGCCGGTACGTCCGGGCCTGGGACGAGTACGACGCCGGCGAACGCGCCGAACCCCCCGAGTTGGACTTGAAGCTCGAAAACTTCAAGCCCCTCTTCAGGCGCGAGATCCCGGTCCTCGTCCACACGCAAGGCTATCAGGGGATTCAGGCCACGCTGGAGATGCTGCACGACGCGATGGAGTTGAAGGTGGTGATCGGGCACGGGACGTTCGAGGGCTACCTGATCTCCGAGGAGATCCAGAAGCGGGAGATCCCCGTGATGGCCGGGCCTCGCGGGTTCCGCTTCGACCCGGACGACGGGCAGATCCACGGCATCGTCGCCGAGTACAGCGAGCGCGGGATCGGCATCCTGGGCGTGAATACCGACTCTCCCGTCATCCCGCAGGAAGACCTCGCGTATCAGGCGGCCATGGCCGTCCGCTACGGCTGGAACGAGGAGGACGCGATCCGCGGGATCACGATCGAGCCGGCCAAAGCCCTGATGATCGACGACCGGGTCGGTTCGATCGAGCCGGGCAAGGATGCCGACCTGGTGATCTGCACCGGATCGATCCTCGACCCGCGCAATTACGTGACGCAGGTGATGATCGACGGCCGCGTCATCTACGACATCGCGAAGGACCGTCGTCGATACTGATCGCTCCCGGCGAGCGCAACCCGACCGATTCCCATGCCTTCGGAGCCCCGAGCCGTGACATCCCACCGCCTCGCCCCGCTGCTCGGGGCGGCCCTCGTGCTGGCCGCCCTCCCCGTCCCGACCCGGGGCCAGGACCGCCCGCTGGCCTTGAAAGGGGCGACGATCGAGACCGTGGGCGAGGCCGGGCGGATCGAGTCGGGCGTGATCGTCCTGCGCGACGGGAAAATCGAGGCCGTGGGGCCGCCGGACGAGGTGACGATCCCCGAGGAGGCCCGGGTGATCGACGCGTCGGGCCGGACGATCATGCCCGGGATCGTCGAGCCGGCCCTGTCGGCGCGAGGCTCGCTGAGCGGGGGCTCGGGCACGGTCATCATCGGCAATCAGGTGGTCACGATCGGCGGTTCCAGCTCGAGCCGGGCCCCCTCCTTCTCGAAGGCGGCCGACCTGTTCGACCCGTACCGCACGAACTTCGAACCCTTGCTCCGCTCGGGGTTGACCTATCTGGATCTGCTGCCGCCCGATTACGGTCAGACGGCCGTGGTGCGGATTCTGCCGGACGATCCCGACGCCGCCATCCTGGAGCGGGAGGGCCGGCTGATGCTCTCACTCTCGAACAGCACCCCGACGCTGGACCTGCTGCGCGAAAGTTTGGAAGGGGCGAGGGGTTCCGGATCGTCGGGCCAGGGACAGAGAGGTGCAGACCGGAATGGTTCCGAGCAGGGGTCTTCTCGCCAGCAAGGCTCGGGATCGGGTTCCGGGTCGTCCTCGAACCCGTCGCGAGACCTCTGGCGAGCCGTGGTCGAGGGGAAGGCCCCGCTCATCGTCGATGCCGGGAACGCGGCCTCCATTCTATATCTGCTTGAGGCGATCAAGGAGGATGACAAGGTCCAGGTCGCGCTGATTGCCTCGGGCCGCGATGTGATGTTGACGCTCGACCAACTGGCCGATCGCCCGGGGCTGACGCTGGTGCTGCGCCCGACCGTCGACACGATGCCGCAGAATCGCGACCGGATCAACGTGCCCCGGATCGTGCAGGAACGGGGCATCGACCTGGCCTTCACCCAGGGGTTCAGCAGGGCCGCACTCCAATCGGGACAGGACACGCCGTTGTTCGATGTCGCCTACTTGATCGCCACGGGCCTTCCCCGAGACGAGGCCCTGAAGGCCCTGACGAGCCGCCCGGCCGACCTGATCGGCAAGGGAGACTCGCTCGGTCGGATCGAGCCGGGGAAATCCGCGTCGCTCCTGATCTTCGAAGGCGACCCGTTCGACCCGTACAGCCGCCTCCGCACCGTCATTCTCGAAGGGAAGACTGTTTATGAAACCGATTGATTGCCTTCGCAAGAGAACGTCGCTCACGCTCACGATCACGCTGGTGCTGGCTACGTCGGGTTCTGTTTTCGCCCAGTCGGAATCGTCGGACGAGTCCGGCGCCGCGACCAAAAAGGATGCTCCCGGCCCGGTCCTCGCGATCGTGGGGGGCGATATCGAGACGGTGACGCAGGGGACGATTCGCCGCGGGACGATCCTCGTGCAGGACGGGAAAATCGAGGCAATTGGTCAAGGGGTCGAGGTGCCCGAGGACGCCGAGGTGATCGACGCCACCGGCAAGGTCATCACCCCCGGCTTCATCACGCTGGACATGAGCGGGGTGGGCCTGGGGCCGGCCGTGCGCACGCGGGCGATCGGCAATAACAACAAGGTGGCCGATGCGCTTGATCCGTTCGATCGAAACATGAAATTCTGCCTCGGTGCCGGGATCACGGCCGGGGCAGTGCAGGTGGGCAGTTCGTCGGGGTTCCGCTTCCGGTTCGAAAGCGGTCCCGATTCCGAAGCGCCCGGGCCGGTCGAGCTGACGCTCGAAGATCTGATGCAACTGGCTCGCGACGGGCAGATCGGTCAAGATGTGATCGATCACCTGGTTGCTCATGCTGCCGAGCATGGGGACGATCACGACAAGGCATCCGACGCGGCATTGGGCCTGTTCGCCGGAGGGGACGGCCCGGGAATGGTGTCGCCGTTCGATGATCGCTTCTTCAGCGAGATCGATCGGTCGGGAGCCTGTGCGCACTGCTCGGCCACGGTCATGGAGACGCTCCCCGAGCCCCTCGCTCCCCCTTCGCCGGTCCGACCGAGGCCGAATAGCCACGCGGTCATCAAGCTGGCCTACGGCGAGCTCTCGGGGATGCTGATGGCGGAGGACCCGTTCTACAGCCTGCCCGCGTCGTCGCTGGTGGGCCCGTTCAACCTGTATAGCTGGCGTGAGAACATCAAGAAGGCTCGCACCTATCTTGATGAGCTTGCGCAGTACGAGGCCGACAAGGAGGCCGGGAAGAAGGACATCAAGGAGCCCCGGAAGCCGGTGGACGACGGCCTGATCCGGCTCGTCAAGAAGGAGATCCCGCTGCGGATTGCGGTGGATTCGGCCGACGGCATTCGCAGCATGGTGGCCCTCGCCCGAGAGCTGGATTATCGCCTGGTGATCGACGGGGCCTCCGAGGCCTGGGTCGTGGCCGAGGAACTGGGCAAGGCCGGCGTGTCGGTCGTCCTGACCCCCAGGTCGCGCCGCCGTCCGCAGCCGGGGCGGGAGGACTCGACCGGCACGTCGATCGAGACGCCGGGGATCCTCCAGAAATCGTCCGTCGCGTTTGCCGTCACGGCGCTCTCGAGTGGGGTCAGCCTGAACGGCCTGGCGGGCCGCGACCTGACCAGCCTGCCGCTCGAAGCGGCCTTCGCCGTGCGGGGCGGTGCCGATGAGGCGACCGCGCTGGCCGCGCTGACCATCGTCCCGGCCCGGATTCTCGGGCTGGACGACCGGATCGGCAGCATTGAAACAGGGAAGGATGCCGACCTGCTGATCCTGGATGGCGGCCCGCTCGATTATCGCACGTATGTCGAGACGGCGATTGTCGACGGGAAGGTCCGGTATCAACGGGCCGAAGATCGCGTCTACCCGGTCTTCGAGCGGAACGGTCGATAACCACGAAAAGGGGGTTGCAAGGGCTTCCGCTTGCGACCCCTGTCAGGGATGGATACCCTCGGAATCGAAACGGCTCTCCCACGATTCCGAGAGGTCCTGACATGCCGTGTCGATGGTTCGTTGCGTGTTGTGCCGGAGCCCTGGGGCTCCTGATGGCGTCGGTCGTTGCCGCCAATGACGATCCGAGGTCGATTCGCAATGGCTGGGTCATCCCCGACGAGGGCTATTGCGACCAACCCTATGTGGTGGTGACCGATCAGGGGCACTGGCTCTGCACGATGACCACGGGTGAGGGGATCGAGGGGGCTGCTGGTCAGCATATCGTCGCCACGATCAGCCACGACCGCGGCCGGACCTGGTCGGATCTGATCCCGATCGAGCCGAGCGACGGGCCGGAGGCCTCGTGGGTCATGCCCTTGAAGGTCCCGGGCGGACGGATCTACGTCTTTTATACGTATAACTCCAGGAACCTCCGCGAGGTCCCGTCGAACAACCTGAACGTGGGCCGGCGGGTGGATACGCTGGGCTCTTATGCGTTCAAGTGGAGCGACGACGGCGGCCTGACCTGGTCGGACGATCGTCTTGAAATTCCGATGCGATCGATGCGGATCGACCGGGGGAACACGACCGGGGGGGAGACCCTGTTCTTCTGGGGCGTCGGGAAGCCGATCACCACCGACGATGCCGCCTACTTCGGCTTCGCCAAGGTGGGCAAGTGGGGCGTCCCCGGCGCGATGGTGGAATCGCAAGGCGTGTTCATGCGCAGTGAGAACATCCTGACCGAACCCGACCCGGCCCGCATCCGCTGGGACTTGCTCCCCGAGGGGGACGACGGGTTGCGGGCCCCGAAGGGGCCGGTGTCCGACGAGGCCAACCTCGTCGCCCTGTCCGACGGCTCCCTGTTCGCCACCTATCGCACCATCGACGGCTACCCGTGCCATGCCTACAGCCGGGACGGCGGTCGGTCCTGGACCCCTCCGGCCTACATGACCTATGGCCCCGAGGGGCGCCGGGTGAAGCACCCGCGGGCGGCGAATTTCGTGAAGAAGTTCTCGAACGGGAAATATCTCTACTGGTTCCACAACCACGGCGGGGAATCGGTCCACCGCGAGGGCTGGAACCCCTACCAGGGCCGGAACCCGGCCTGGGTCAGCGGCGGGATTGAGCGTGACGGGTTCATCCACTGGTCGGAGCCGGAGATCCTGCTCTACGACGACGACCCGGACGTCCGGATCAGCTACCCCGATTTCATCGAAGATAGCGGTGATCTTTATGTGACCGAGACGCAAAAAGAGGTGGCTCGTGTCCATCGGGTCGATCCGACCTTGCTCGACGACCTCTGGGGTCAGTTCGACCGTCGCGAAGTCGAACGCTCCGGCCTGGTCCTCGACCTGACCGATGATCCGATCGCGGGCGGGACCGAGGTGGCCATCCCCCCCCTGCCCGACCTCGGCGACCGCGGCGGGTTCTCGATAGGCCTCTGGGTCCGATTCCGGGAACTGACCGAGGGGCAGTCGCTCCTCGACTCGCGCGACGACTCCGGGCACGGGTTGCACCTGTTCACGACCGGGCGATCGACGCTGGGGATCACCCTGAGCGACGGCGAGCACGAAGCCACCTGGGATAGCGACCCCGGCACCGGTCCCGGCACCCTGAAGGTCGGCGACTGGCAGCACGTCGCGGTCACGGTCGATGCCGGTCCGCGCGTCATCAGCGTGGTGGTGGATGGGATCCTCAACGACGGGGGCGCGATCCGTCAGTACGGCTGGGGACGGTTCCCGCCCGAGCTGGGGGATCTCAACGCTCGCGATCGCGCCGTGCTGGCCGGGCGGCTCTATGGCGAACTCCGATCGGTCCGGATCTACGATCGTCCCTTGCGGACCTCCGAGGCGGTCGGGAACTTCCGCGCCGGGGCGCCCGGCGTCAATGCGGGCGAGTGACAATCGTACTCACGTCGAGATGTGAAAAAATGAGGCCGGGCGACCCCTGGGGGCGGATCGCCCGGCCGTTCTGGTGTTGGATTGCCCTGCGGTCAGGACTTGCGGATCAGTTCCTCGATCTTGGCTTTGTACATCGGTTCGCTCATGGTGCTGACCCAGGAGACGGAGGGCTCGTAGCCCCCCTCGCCGTACGAGCGTTCGAGCGGGATGTACCAGGGGCCGCCGTCTCCGTAGGCGGCGACCGCCAGGGGGACACCGCCGGCGAGCGACTGGGCGTAGAGCTGGTATTCGACGAACGTCTCGGCCGGCAGGTGCAGGACGCTGTTGGCGTTGGTGTCGAGCCGGCCGAGGAGGATCGGCCGCTTCGTCTGCAGGCGCATCAGCCAGCCGCAGGTCATGGCGTTGCGGTTGCGGTCGACCGTCGAGGCGTTCGGGTCGGCGACGATCGCCTTCAGGCGGTCGAGGTCGAGATCCTCGCGCGGGTTGAACTCGATGGGCACCGTGGTCCAGGAGAGGTGGTCGAGCGGGTGGTCCTCGGCCGTCGCGTCGGCGCTGACCATCGCCTGATAGACCCTTGAGGCGAGGATCGGGCGATTCTCATGAGAACCGTCGTTGTATTTCCCGGCCGTCACGTTGCCGGCCGCGCCGGTGAAGTAGAGGTGGAGGGTGCCCTCCTCGTCGGCCGATCGATTGGCCCGGGCGATCCCGACGAAGTCGGCCGACACCCGGCCGTCGCCGTAGTAGCTCATCGGGTGGGTCGTGTAGTAGTAGAGGCGGGCGACCGGGAACCCCTCGCGATAGAACGAGAGGGATTGCAAGATGGGGTCGATCGTCCCGTCGGGGGCGGCGCGGGCCGCGGGGTCGCGGGTCGAGCTGGTCCGGGTGTAGAGGATCTTGCCGTCCGGCCCGATGACCCGGCGATTGCAGGCGACCTGGCTGACCTCGGCCGCACCGACCCCGAGCCGGTCGACCGGCCCGGCGTTGCGCACGGCCTCGGCGACGGCTTCGGCCGACTGGGCCATCAGGTCGGCGACGAACGGTTCATCGAAGAGGAGGCGATCGGCCCCGGCCTCCCGGAGCAGGCGGTTCCCCTCGTGGTCGATGAACGGGGCGTTGTGCTGGTGGACGCAGTGCAAGGCGACCCGGTCGGGCGAGGTGCCGGCGGCCTCGGCCAGTTGCTCGGTCCAGAGGCGGTGCGACTCGTTCATCACCCCGGTCCAGTCGAGCGCAGCAATGACGATCGGGTCGTCCGCGCCGAGGAGGACGATCCCCCGGAGCCGAAGCGGGTCGTCCTGGCCGACGACCGGCGTGATCCACCCCCCGCAGAGCGAGTGGTCCATCGGGGGCGAGGCGTCGATGTCGAAGGTGCCGAGGCGAATGTCCGTCTGCACGAGGGGGGCTCCCGGGGCTGAGGCTGTCATCGGTCGATCGAAAACCGATCGGAGGGACGATCTTCGTGACGAGAAGGTCATCATCCGGTCGGAGTCGCCGGCACGATTCCGATCGCGATTCCTTAGCGCAAGATCATCATCATGCGGGGCGTCCGCCATTCCATGATGGTGGCTTCGTCGAACAGGGGGGCGGTCCGGGCCGAGGCGGAGATGCCGAACAGGCTCCCCAGGCTGATCGGCTTGCTGTAGCGGACGACCCGAGGGGAGTCGAGCTGGGCGCGCTCGGCGGCCTCGGCGATGGCGTCTTCCTGGTAGCCGAGGCGGTCGACCAGGCCGATGGCCAGGGCCTCGTTGGCCGAGTAGATCTTCCCCTCGGCCACGGCGCGGGCCTCGTCCATCGAGAGGTCGCGGCCCTGGGCCACGATGCGGAGGAATCGGGCGTAGGTGTCGTCCACCAGCTCCTGGAACCGGGCGAGGTCGCGTTCCTCAAGCGGTTGCACGGGCGAGCCCATGTTCTTCCACTCGCCGGCGGTCACCGCCTCGAACTGCACGCCCACTTTTTCGAGCAGCTCGGAGGCGTTGGGCAGCTCGATCAGGACGCCGATCGAGCCGGTGGTGGTGGTCGGCTCGGCGATGATCTCGTCGGCGGGGGCGGAGACGTAGTAGCCCCCCGAGGCGGCCAAGCCACCCATCGACACGATCACCGGCTTGCCCGTCTGCTTGAGCAAGTTGATCTCGCGCCAGATCTGGTCCGAGCCGGTCACGGTGCCGCCGGGGGAGTCGACCCGCAGGACGACGGCCTTGACCCGCTTGTCGTTGCGGGCCTGGCGGACCTGCTCGACCGCGAAGTCGACGCTGCTCAGGGCGATGGGGCCTTCCACGCGGACGACGGCGATCTTGTCGGCCGTCGGGTTGAGCGAGCCGCTCACATACTGCTCCTCCAGCGGATCGGGCCGGAGCCCCGCCGTGCGCTGCGAGAGGAGCGTGAAGTTGATCAGCACCGAGAGGATCAGGACCGGCCAGAAGAGCCGGCGGAACCAGCCGTTCCGCTCGCGACGCTCCAGAATGATCGTCTGGCCGGGGGGCGGAGTCGGCGGGGGGGCACTGGTCGATTGGTGGCTCATCGCGGGTGTCTCGGGACCTTCTTGAGGACGGGCGTCCTGGGAACATCGTCTGCCGTCTTGAGGACTTCCAGTTTACCCCGATCCCCTGGCCGGTCGGAAGGGATCGCGGCAAGGGGCGGGGCCTCCCGCGCCTCAGGCCGCGCCTCCGGGGCCGACGTCGACCCGGGGGGCCTCGTGGACCTCGACCGGGGCATGAAAGTACGACGCCTCGGCAAACCGGAAGGCGGACGCGAGCAGCACCTCCGGGATGTGGGCGATCCGCGTGTTGTAGCGCTCGACGGCGTCGTTGTATCCCTGGCGCATCAGGGCGATCTCGTTTTCGAGCAGGGTCAGGCGGCGCATCAGGTCGCCGGTGAGCTGATCACCTTTCAGGTCGGGGGCGGCCTCCCGGAGGCCGATGATGCGGTCGAGCAGCGATCGCTCGGCGGTGAGCATCTCGGTCGCGTGGGTCAGGTCGAGCATTGCACCCCCGCCGTACGCCTGCCGCATCAGGGCCAGCTCTTCCTGGGCCCCGCGTTCATGCGACAAATACCCCTGGACCACCCGCTGGAGGTTCGGCACCAGGTCGGCCCGCTTCTTGAGCGAGACCTCGATGTTGTGCCAGGCCCGCCGGACCCGATTGCGGAGGAAGACCAGGTCGTTGAACAGCAGGATCGTCACGGCCAGGACGAAGTAGCCGATCGCCACCAGCGTCGCCGCGAGGAAGTCGGTCGCCTGGAACGAGCCGACCAGGCCGAAGACCAGCAAGGTCGGCAAGATCAACGCATCCACCGCCGCCGTGATCCAGAACTGCCCGACCCGGGCCTTGCGGTGCATCAGGGTCGCTTCGGAATAATTGCTGAGCACATAGGGGAGCGAGCGTTCGTCGCCGCGTTCGAGCCGCAAGGAGGCCATCTCTTCCGGCTCGATGGTCGCCGTGCCCAGCGCATAGAGCGGGTCGCCGATTTCGAGGCGCGTCTCGCTGTAGCGGAGCTTGCCCGACCGGCGCGAATCGCGGTGGCGGGTGAGGATCTCGGCCTCTTCGGGCAGGACGAGCAGGCAGCCGTGGTCATCCTGACAGCGGAACGGGATCTGTTCCTTGCGTTCCTCGATCGTGACCCACTTGGCGTTCTTCCCGCTGCCCCGGCGTTCCTGGACCGTGTAATGGAACTGGGCGCACGCGCGCTCCGAGAGGGGGCCGGAGAGGGTCGTGCCGGCCTCGGTCGGGACGATGGTGCCGATGATCTCGGTGAAGCCGACGGCGACGCCGGAGGTCGGGCAGGTCGGGACGTTCTCGATGTATCGCTTCTCCTTGATCTTCTTCAGGCCGAACCAGGAGCCGACCGCCGCAAGCACCAGGGCCACCGGCCCGGCGATCCCGGCGATCCCGGGGCTCAGGCGGGCGACCTCGAACTCGCGATCGAGCCGTGCCAGCGTTTCCCGATCGGTGTCCGGTAATGGGATCGGCGGCTCGGGATGGACCCCCCAGAACGGGGCGAGCACGCGCTCGGGGAAGCGTTCGCGGATGGCGTTGGTCCGCAAGACCGATCGGGCCAGGTCGATCCGGAGCCGGGTCAGGCGTCGGCGCTCGCGATCGTCGAGCGCGGCGAAGGCCGACGGGTCGTCGAAGCGGCCGAGGGCCGCCCAGTCGCCATCCCAGGCAATCCGGCGGCTCTGGAGCAGGTCGGCCACCGCGTCCCGGGCCGACGAGCGGACGCGATGCAGGCGATTGCGCGCCCCGCTCAGGTCGTCGTGCATCATCCGGAGGCCGCAGTAGGCCAGGCCGCCGATCATGAGCATGGCGATCAGGGCCAGGTAGATCGGCGTCTGGTGGAGCCGGGCCAGCCAGCAGCCGAAGTAGACGGCAAAGGAGAGCGACGCCAGGGCCGCCCAGCAGAGGAAGACCGCGCCGACGGCCATCGACCGGCGCTCGGCCACCTCGTCCCCCTCGGAGATCATCGGGGTGTAGTGCCCCGGCTCGGTGAACCCGACCGAGCCTCGCCCTTCAGCATCAACCTGTGCAAATCCGAACAGGAAGACGCGCTGGCCCGGCTCGATCCGCCATTCCCGGTAGCGGCGGTCGCCGACCGTCTCCGAGAAATCGCGGTTCTTGGTGTGGAAATGATCCGCCTCGGCCGGCCGGATGGTCATCGAGCCCGACTCGTCGACCAGCTGGAAGGTGGGGGACCATTCCTCCCGGTCCTCGATCGTGCTCCACTTGGTGTTCCCGTCCGAATCCCTGGTCTTCTTCTCGATCGTGTAGTGGAAGTACAGGCAAGGGGTGCCGGTCCGGGGGGCGACGACGACCCCGGCGGCCGGGTCGACCTCGGCGCTGCCGACCAGGTTGATCTCGCCCGTCAGGGCCGCGGCCACCTCGGTCCGGGGCACGCGCTCCAGGTCGCGTTGACGGCGGATTCGGTCGATGCCGAACGAGCTGAAGACCGCGGCCGCGACGACCAGCCCGATCACCGCCGCCCCCAGCACGAGGCGGCTGAGCCATCCCTCGCCCGGGTCGCCCGGGGCGGCCGTGGCGTCGTCGGCCCCCGGCCCATCGCTCGCGAAGCGTCCGAACAGGACCGCGGCCGGCGCGGCCAGCACAAGGATGGGCAGGAGTCCGTTCAGCATCGTATCCATGAGTGATCCCGACTCCGAGAAATGTCCGCGCGGGCCGAAGGGGGCCGCCCGGCTCGACGCGGCGTCGCGTCCCGTGCCGTGCCGATCGCCCCTCCTGAGGCATTCGACGCGCGGGGCGAATCATTCACCCGCCTCGTCGATTGGTCGCAATCGACGATGAACCGCGAGCCAACGGGCTGACATCGCCCGGAGGTCGACCGTCGCTCGCGATCAGTTGACGATGCTCGGCCGTCGATCGCAAGATAATGCCCTCGCCGTCGATTTGCCACGAACCCCCGAAGGAGGGCCGCGCATGGGGCCGTTCGCCGTCATTTTCCCGGCCGCCGGACAATCCCGGCGGTTCGGAGATGCGACCCGGAAGAAAGTGGACCATGAGATCGACGGCCGGGTCGTCTGGACCCGGGCGGTCGAGCCGTTCGCCCGTCGCGACGACGTGGCCCAGCTCATCCTGGCCGTCGCCCCCGAGGACCGCGAGCGGTTCGAGGCCCATTACCGCGAGACGCTCAGTCGGCTCGGGATCACCCTGGTCGAGGGCGGGGCCGAGCGGTTCGACACGGTGGCGGCCTGTCTCGACCGGATCGACCCGCGCTGCGAATTCGTCGCCGTGCACGACGCGGCCCGTCCCTTCCCGACCCAGGCGGTGATCGACCGGGTCTTCGAGGCCGCCCGGACGTTCGGGGCCGCCCTGCCCGGCCTCCCCGTCTCCGACACCCTGAAGCGGGCCGGTGACGACGGCGTGATCACGGAAACCGTCTCCCGGGCCGGCCTGTTCGCCGTGCAGACGCCGCAGGCCTTCCGGCTCGACCTGCTCCGCCGGGCCCACGCCAATCGCCCCAACCTGGCGGTCCCCGTGACCGACGACGCCCAGCTCGTCGAGGCGATCGGCCACCCGTGCCGGATCGTCCCCGGATCTCCGTTCAACCTGAAGATCACGACCCGGGAGGATCTGCACCTGGCCGAGGCGATCGTCCGCGTCTTGCCCCGGGAGGACGCCCACTGAGCGTCCCGACTCGGGAACCGCGCCGAGCACGACCCGGAGGAAGGGCTCGATCGCCTCGGCCCAGGCCAGATAGGCCGATCGGCTGAGGTGCAGGTAGTCCGGAAAATGGGCGCGGGGGACCAGGCCGTCGGCGTCGAGCAGGCCCGATCCGAAGTCGATGAACCCCACGCGGGGCAACCGGGCGAGCGGCGCGATCAGGCGGTTGACCTCGGCCACGTCCGGATGGGCCCGGTCGTGCGTCGGCGGCGAGGAAAGCGTCGGCGAGATGCCCCGGGGCGTCAGGGCCATCACCAGGATTGACGATCGGGGCAGGCGGCGTCGGATTTCCTCGACCACCGTGGCGACCCCCTCGGCGATCACCTCCGGGGGGTCGAGGCCGATGTTGTTCGTGCCGATCATCAGGACGACGACGGCCGGGTCGATCCTCCCCGAGAGCTCGCCGTGCCGGATCCGCCAGAGCAGGTGCTCGATCCGGTCGCTCCCGATGCCGAAGTTGGCCGCGCGTCGGGGGGCGAACCGCTCTCGCCAGAGGTCGAGCCCGTCTCCTTCGAACGGGTTCCTCCCCCTGCCGAGCCAGCCTCGGGTGATCGAGTCTCCGAGGAAGAGCAGGTCGACCTGCCCCGCCATCGCCTGCTCGACCATCAGGGAGTGCTGTTCGAGCCATCCCGGCAGCTCGGGCCGGGGGGTGGGCCGCGTCGGCGATCGCCGTTCCGGCTCGCGGCCGGCCAGCGCGGTGAAGTGGGCGACGACCATCCCGGCGATCAGGCCCGGGACCGCGAGGAGGATCAAGAACCGTCGGATCGCTCGGAAACGGGTCATCGCGTGATCGTAGAACGAGGCCGAGCGGGCGTCAATTCCATGAGGATCAAGGTTGTGTCAGCACGCCGGATCGTCCCCTTCGCCCAGGGTCCAGGGCTGGCCGAAGTGCTCCTGGAAGCAGATCTCGGCCAGCGGGAGGCAAGGCAGCTCGGGGGGATCGGCGGCCGGGTAGCCCAGTGCAATCACGGCGCAGAGGGAGTGATCGTCGGGGATCCCGAAGGTCTGCCGGATCACGGGGGCATTCACGCGGTCGATCGGGGCGGCGGCGAGGCCGAGATCCGAGGCGGCGATCATCAGGGTGGTTGCGGCGGCCTGGGCGTGCCGGCAGGCCCAGGCAACGAGGTCGGGCTCGGCGGCGTGGTCGAGCAGCACCTCGACGTTCATCCGGCCGACGTCCTCCGGCGAGAGCTGCAGCGGCCCCTTGATCTGCTCGCGGATCTCGCCCCAGTGGTGCTGATGCGGGTGGTGGTAGCCGAGGACGAGGATCGCCACCGGGGCCTCAAACAGGCGGGGATGATGATACGCCGCGCGTCGGAGGCGATTGCGGTTCCCTCGATCCCGGAGCACCAGGAACCGCCAGGGCTGGAGATGGTGCGGCGCGTGCGCCCGGCCGGCCAGGCGGAGCAATCGGACGAGGACCGCGTCGGCCACGGGGCGATCGGGATCGAGCCGGACGAACGATCGGCGACGGACGATGGCCTCGGCGGCGGTCATGGGCGCTGGTCCTTTGCGGAACGAAAAAAAAGGGGGAGGGAGAGTCCGGCGCCGGGCGGGCGGTGCTGGCGTCGGGCGTTCGAGTGGCGTAAGATCCGGCATTCTTGCCGGAGTGGTCCCTTGAGCGCCGGACCGGCCCGGCATGGACCAGGACCGGACGAGGGCCCGGATGCGCCCCGATCCTCTCCAAGACGCTTGACAATCGAGGTACGAACACCATGCTCCGCACCCTTTGCGCGGCGGCGACGCTTGCCCTGCTGGTTCCCGTGTTGGCCTGCGCGGCCGGGCCGAAGGCCGAGGAATGGACCTCCTTGTTCGATGGCGAGACCCTCAGCGGCTGGGAGATGATCAAGCTCCGGCCCGACGGCGATTGCAGCTGGACGGTCGAGGACGGCCTGCTCGTCGGCCGCGGCGACCCGTCGATGCTCTACAGCCCGAAGGGGGATTACAAGAACTTCCGCTTCCGCGCCGAGATCAAGATCAACGACGGCGGCAACTCGGGCATGTACTTCCGGTCGGCCAAGGGGCCGAGCTTCACCGGCGGCTACGAGGCCCAGATTAACAGCACCCACGGCGACCCGATCAAGACCGGATCGATCTACACCCGCGTCCACGTCTACGAGGAACTCGTCCCGCCCGACACCTGGTTCACCCAGGAGGTCGAGGTCGTCGACAAGGACTACCGCGGCCAGGTCGTCACGTCGATCACCGTGAAGGTCAACGACAAGGTCCTGTACGAGCTGCTCGACTACGACCGCCAGTACGAGCAAGGGCACTTCGCCTTCCAGGGGCACGACCCCGGCAGCGTCGTCTCGCTGCGCAAGATCGAGGTCATGGAACTGCCCTGATTTCCCCCGCGTTGCAGGCGATCTCCACCGCCACAGACCCCGGCGTGATGCCCGCGATGCCGTCGGGGCATCGCGCCGGGGTCGATCTCCCAGTCCGGAAGCAGGAGACGATGCCGCCCCTCTCCCGGCATCTCATCCCCCCCTCCCCGTCCCTCGGGCCGAACCGACCCGGCCCGATCACTCGCACGTCGAACGCCCGCATCCTCGACCGGGCCAGTCCGAGAGGTAACTATCGCGATGGAACCCCTGCTGGACACGTTGAATGCCCTGAACGATGTCATCTGGCATGAATATGTCCTGTTCTTCCTGCTGGCCGTGGGGCTTTTGTTCACGATCTGGAGCGGGGTGTCTCAGTTCCGCGCCCTGACGCACGGCACCCCGGTGATCCTCGGCAAGTACGACGACAAGGCCGACCCGGGGGCGATCAACCACTTCCAGGCCCTCTCGGCGGCGCTCTCGGCCACGGTCGGCCTGGGGAACATCGCCGGGGTGGCGCTGGCGGTGGCGCTCGGCGGGCCGGGGGCGGTCTTCTGGATGTGGATGGTCGGCCTGGTCGGCATGGCCCTGAAGACGACCGAAGTCACCCTGTCGATGCTCTACCGCAACACGGACGACCCCGAGAACCCGCACGGCGGGCCGATGTGGGTGGTCAAGCAGGGCTTCGCGGCGATGGGGCCGAAGCTCGCCCCGGTCGGGTCGGTCATCGGCGGGATCTTCTGCATCACCCTGCTCATCTCGACCGTCACCGGCGGCAACATGTTCCAGGCCTGGAACGTCGGCATCGTGACCGAGAAGGATTTCGGCGTCCCGCAGATCCTCAGCGGGATCGTCATGGCCCTGATCGTCGGCGTGGTCATCATCGGCGGCATCAAGCGGATCGGGGCCGTCGCCGGCCGCCTGGTCCCCTTCATGTGCGGCATCTACCTGCTGGCGGCCTTCTACGTCATCGCGGTGAACATCGCCGAGGTCCCCGCGATGCTCGCGTTGATCGTCCGCACGGCCTTCAACCCGCTGGAGGCGCAGGGGGCGTTCGTCGGCGGGACCTTCGGCTATGCGTTGGTCTGGGGGATGAAGCGGGCCCTCTTCTCCAGCGAGGCCGGCCAGGGGTCCTCTCCCATCGCCCACTCGGCCGCCAAGACCGACGAGCCGGTCCGCGAGGGGGTGGTCGCGGGCCTCGAACCGTTCATCGACACGATCGTCGTCTGCACCCTGACGGCCCTGGTCCTTTTGCTCACCGGGGCCTGGAATCGCGAGCCGAACGCCGTCTTCGACGAGTCCCCCCGCATCGTCCAGGGAGACCAGCTCGACCAGTGGCGCGTCGAGACCGGGCCGCTGCCCGATTCGAGCCGAGACGGCTGGCAGGCCGGCACCGACATGGTCTTCCTCGTCGTCCAGGCCGACGAGAACCGCCTGACCGGCGGCACCTCGCGCCGGGTCATGGGCCACGTCACCTTCGACGCCGCGCAAGAACGCTACCTCGTCTCCTGGTCCGACATCGTCAGCCTGGTCGAGCCCCGCATCGAGCCGCTCCCCGAGGGCGGCTTCGGCGTCTTCCGCGACTACCCCGGCGCGGCCCTCACGAGCCACGCCTTCAACCGCGTCCAGCCGGGCCTGGGCAAGTGGCTGGTGACGATCGCCTCGTGGCTCTTCGCCATCTCGACGATGATCTCGTGGAGCTACTACGGCGAGCAGGGGATGATCTACCTGCTCGGCACCCGCAGCGTCCTGCCGTACAAGTTCGTCTACTGCCTGTTGATCGTCGCCGCCTGCGTGCCCGGCTTCATCACGACCGACGTGGCGCTCGACACGATTTCCAGCTTCGGCACCGGCGTCATGCTCTGGGCGAACATCCCGATCATGCTCATCTTCGGCCGCCAGGCCATGATCGCCTACCACGACTACTTCCGCCGCCTCAAGGCCGGCGAGATGGACCCGCCCCACGACGCCCCGTCGATCACCGACGTGGTCGAAGGCCGAGACGTGCAGTAAAGCCCCCCGGTCACGATCGGGGCAGAATCACGTGAAACCGAATGCGCGGAGTCGTGCTATTCGGATCACATGAACGAACCCTTCCTCCTCCAATGATTCTGGTTGACGGGACTGGGGAGGAGGGGTATCAATCGTGCCGTCCAGGAAGGCGATGGCCGAACAAAGCGGGTTGCCGTGATGGCGTCTGGGATCGCTCAACGGAGGGGCAATCGATCATGCTTCGGTCAGCACGGGGCGTCGGCTCGGTTCGGGTTCGGCAGGCGTGGCATGGATTCACGCTCGTCGAGCTGCTCGTGGTCGTCACGATCCTGGCGATCCTGATGGCCCTGATCCTGCCCGCGGTGCAGGCCGCGAGAGAAGCCGCGCGGCGGGTCTCCTGCACGAACAATCTCCGCCAGTTCGGCCTGGCCGTGCATGGCTATGCCGACGCCCACGGAGTCTTGCCCATGCCCTACGGGGGTGGCCAGGGCTCAATCGCGACCTCGGCCCACGCGCGCATCCTGCCCTATCTCGGCGAGGGGGCACTCGCGGTGGCGCTGGATTCCGACGAGCATGAGGCTACCAATACGAAAGTGGCCACGTTCCTCTGCCCGTCGGACTCCAGCTTCAATTGGGGGGGGGTGTGGACGAACTATGCCGTCAATGCGGGGACCGGTCTTCCTCCCAGCAAACTGCACAGAGAACCGTTCCATGAAGGAGCGTTCGGTCTCGCAGTCTCCCTCAGCGACTTCGCCGACGGGACGAGCCACACGGCGGGGGTCGCGGAATGGGTCACTGGGTTGGCTGGTTCCGCATCGCGGGACCTGCGGGCGAAGACGTTCAACGTTCCTGGGTCGCCGTTATCCCGGGAATACGTGCGATTCGCCGACCAGTGCCGTGGCCTCGATCTGCGGACAGCCGAGGTTGAGTTTGCAACGAGAGGGTTGGAATGGAAGAAAGGTCTCATCGCCTCAACAATTTATAATCATGCCGTGCCAATCAACGGACCTTCATGCACGAACGGGGGTTCGATCACAGCCGGCGCCTGGACCGCCGGCAGCCGCCATCCCGGCGGTGCCAACGTCCTGATGATGGACGGTCATGTCCGCTTCCTCTCCGAGTCGATCGCCCCGGCGACCTGGCGAGCCCTGGGGACCCGGTACGGCGGCGAGATCGTCTCCCTGGACTGATCCCGTCAGGGGGTGATTGACCACGGCACCGGAATAATTCGGATGCCGTGGCCACGATCACCTGTCCCTGGGTCATGAGTCATCGGAGCCATCTACCGGGACGGCGTCATTCCTCCTCGGGCTTGAACGTCGGCGTGTGGTCCGGGTCGTGGTCGGGCTCGGTGAACTGCTTCGAGGTCAACAGCTTGGCGAAGCAGTAGACGGTCATGCCCAGGACGACCGTCCAGACGGTCCCCATGAAGATCCAGGCCGATGGGGTCATGCCGGTGGTGTTCATGACGGGGTCCCCCCTTTGCCCTTGCGACGCCAGGCGATCGCCACCAGGATCGAGAAGAAGGCGAAGATGGCCAGCAGGCCGATCCGGTCGTACGTGCGGACCGTCCGCAGGTTCTCGTAGTAGGTGACGACCTCGGGCGAGGCGTCCTCGGGGGTGACCAGGTCCTTGTGCAGGACCTTGCCGATCACGCTGTCCCCCGCCCATTCCCAGGCCGGGACCCCCTGGCCCGAGCCGATCGAGCCGAAGAAGCCGTCCCAGCCGACGCTCGGCTTGAAGATCGCCGCCAGCAGGATGACGATGATGAACGTCGGCGTCACATATTTCATGATGTAGTAGAACGCCCGCGG
This sequence comes from Tautonia sp. JC769, assembly GCF_040717455.1. Classification (NCBI taxonomy): domain Bacteria; kingdom Pseudomonadati; phylum Planctomycetota; class Planctomycetia; order Isosphaerales; family Isosphaeraceae; genus Tautonia; species Tautonia sp. JC769. Next base: position 23,907 of record NZ_JBFEFH010000032.1, on the reverse strand, counting down.
CACCCTCAGCTCGGCCCCCCGGGTCAGCTCCTCCCACCCTTTGTCGATGCCGAAGGCCCAGGCGAAGAGGATCACCTCCATCAGGGCGAAGACGACCAGGGCGAACGTGCCGACCCAGAAGTCGAAGTCGCTGAAGACCCCCTGCTCGTGGATCATCGCCACCGGCACGGCCAGGAAGAGCAGCATCCCCATCAGGGCCCACGACGCCCTGACCCGGCTCAGCTTGAACTCGTCTTCCAGGAAGGCCATCACCGGCTGTCCCATCGCCAGCGTGCTGGTGATCGCCGCCAGGAACAGGAGGCCGAACCAGAGGAACCCGGCCAGGGGCGCGAATTGCGGCCCCCAGTTGTTGAACAACGTCGGCAGGGTGAAGAAGACCAGGCCGAAGCCCGAGCCGCCCGCCACGCTGTCCTTGACCCCCTGCAGGCCGAGGTAGCTGACGGCGATCGGCAGGAGCAGGGCGCTGCCGATCACGACCTCGCACATCTCGTTCGTCCAGGCTGTCGTCGCGCCGGTCAGGGCCACGTCGTCCTTCCTGCGGAGGTACGACGCAAAGCAATGGATCGACCCCATGCCGATCGACAGCGTGAAGAAGATCTGCCCGGCCGCCGCCAGCCAGACCGCCGGGTTGGCGATCTGGGTGAAGTCGGGCACGCTCCAGATGTAGTTCAGGCCGACCCAGGGGCTTTCCTTCACGGCCTCGTCGGCCAGCGGGTCGCTCATCAGGCCGCGCACGGCCAGCACGACGCCGAAGAGCAGCAGGAGCGGCATGGCCACCTTCGCCACCACCTCGATGCCGCCCGACACCCCCCGCGAGAGGATGAAGATATTGATGCCGATGCAAATCGCGAACATCACCAGGCCGGGGACGCTGAACGCGAAGAGCTGGTTGTCGCTCTGCCCGGTGATCCGGCCGAAGAAGCTCGCCGGCTCGTCGGCCCCGAAGCCCCCCAGCAGCGAATAGATCGCGTACGACAGGCACCACGACTCGATGTACAGGTAATACGACGCGATGCCGAGGCAGGTCAGCAGGCCGAGCACCCCCAGGTACTTCCACGCCCGGCTCCTGCCCATCGACTGGAAGATGCCGGGCGTCGAGTGGTGGCCGAGGCTCCCGCCGTACCGGCCCATCGTCCACTCGATCCACATCAAGGGGATGCCCATGACCAGCAGGGACACCAGGTACGGGATCATGAACGCCCCGCCGCCGTTCTGGGCGGCCTGGGCCGGGAATCGCAGGAAATTCCCGAGCCCCACGGCGTTGCCGGCCATCGCCAGCACCAGGCCGATCCGAGAGGCCCAACGCTCATTCTTCGCCATGCATCCCCCTTCGGCCGATCACTACTTCCTCAATGCAATCCCTGACCAGATCGGACTCTATAGCAGATCCCGGCCCAAGCTGCCAGGGGGCAGGCGAGCCGCTCACCTTCCCCCCCAATCGCCCCCGTACGATCCCGATTCGCATCCTCCGAGAATCCCCTCCCTCGATCCGGGTACAATGGCCCTCCTCCACGCTCCGCCGAGACGCAACGCCGCGCCCCGGCTTCGCCCCGGCCTTCCCTCGTCACCCTCGGCGATTCCTCCCGTGATCCGATGAAGCACTCCCTCCGACCGCGTCTCTGGGCCATCCTCGACGTCGCCCGGCCGGACGATCGGCACAGCCGGGCGTTCGACCTCGTGCTGCTGAGCTTGATCGTCCTGAACATCCTGGCCGTGATTTTGGAGACGGTGGATTCCATCAACCGGCAGATCGGCCCGGCCCTCCGCGCCTTCGAATGGTTCTCGGTGGCCGTCTTCTCGGCCGAGTACCTCTTGCGCGTCTGGGCGGCCCCGGCCGACCCGCGGTTTGCCGGGCCCGTCCGGGGCCGCCTGCGGTTCATGGCCACGCCGTTGGCGCTGATCGACCTGATGGCCGTCCTGCCGGCGTACCTGCCCATGTTCGGCCTCGACCTGCGATTCGTCCGGGCGCTGCGGCTCCTGCGGATCTTCCGCGCCGCCAAGCTCGTCCGCTACATCTCCGCCCTCCGCCTCTTCGCCGACGTGATCCGCGCGAAGCGAGAGGAGCTGATCCTGACCACCTGCGTCTTCGGCCTGATGCTCCTGATCACGTCCTGCCTGATGTACTTCGCCGAGCACGAGGCCCAGCCCGAGGCCTTTTCCAGCATCCCGGCCGCGATGTGGTGGGCCGTCGTCACCCTGACCACCGTCGGCTACGGCGACGTCCACCCGGTCACCTCGCTCGGCCGCGTGCTCGCCTCCTTCTCCGCCATCCTCGGCATCGGCTTCTTCGCCCTGCCGACCGCCATCCTCGGCTCCGGCTTCATCGAGGAGGTCGAGAAACGCAAGAAATTCCACGGCCGCACCTGCCCCCACTGCGGCCGCGAGATCACCTGATCCGGCCTGCGCGTGTGCAAGGAGATTTGAGCCACGGATGGAACACGGATGAAACACGGATCAGAGATCAAGGGAAATGGTCGCCTTCCGCGTGGGAACGGGACGACTCCTTGATCGATCTAATCTGTCTTTCTCTCTTCTCTCTTCCGATCTGATCCGTGTTTCATCCGTGGCTCCCAACTCCCCTTACGATGATCCCACGGCCGATCCCACACTCGCCGCCGCGTTCGATCGCGAGAGGGAGAGCGGCTCGGGCGCGATCAGGTGCTCCATCACCCCCCGGATGCGGGGCCAGAGCAAGGCCGCCTCGACCACGAGCCACCCCTCCAGCACGATCGTCACCAGGCCGATCGCCAGCAAGATCCACTGCCGATCCGCCAGCCAGCTCCCCCCGGGCCCCGGGGCATCGACGAAGATCTGCCAGAGCATCGCCCAGGCGGGCAGGATCAGCATGAAGACGAGCGGGGCGATCAAGAACCAGTTCGGCAGGCCGCGCCGCCGCAGGTAGAAGGCGATCACCAGGAACGACAACCCGCCGAGCAACTGGTTCGTCGCCCCGAACAAAGGCCAGAGGATCAGGCCCCCCTGCCCGGCCGATTGCCAGCTCCAGGGGTCTCCCGCCTTCGGGAAGGCCGCCAACGCCCCGGCCAGCACGACGGCGAAGATCGTCGCCCCGTGCTTGTTCGCCAGCCAGGTCAGCGGATTGCCCGAAAGCCCGATCGGCTGCCGCTGGAAGAGGCCGTCGCCCGCCTTGCCGGCCTCGGCGTCATTCCGGCCGAGGCTCAGCAAGGCCGCGGCCAGTTCCTGCACCACGTACCGCTGAAGTCGGCAGGCCGTATCCAGGGTCGTGCCCGCGAACGAGGCGACCAGGACCCCCATCAAGGCCACCGACACCCCCGTCGGCAACCCCATCGCCCTCAGGAAGTTCGCCGACCCATCGACGAACGCCGCGACCGTCGAGGCCAACCCCTGCGACGCATTCCACGACCCGTACCGCGCCTGGAATGCCTCGCGGCCGAGCAAGGTCGACCCCCCCTCGCCCGCCACGCCCAGCCCCAGCCCGGCCACGCAGGCCAGGATGACGAGGGTCGCCAGGAACCCCTCGGTCAGCATCCCGCCGTAGCCGACGAACCGCGCGTCGGGCTCTCGGCTGATCTGCTTGCTGGAGGTCCCGCTGCTCACCAGGCAATGGAACCCGCTGATCGCCCCGCAGGCGATCGTCACGAACAGGAACGGGATCATCAAGGGTGCATCGGTCGGGTTGAAGTCGATCGCCGGGGCGGCAATCGCCAGCTCGGGCCGTCCCAGGTCGCCGACCGGCGCCCCGCCCGCCACCGCGGCCACGGCCAGGCCGACGACGATCAAGCCCAACGCACTAATCAATTGCAGCGAGTTGATATAATCCCTCGGCTGCAACAACACCCAGACCGGCAAGACCGACGCCACATACGAATAGATCAGCAAGACCGCCACCCAGACGATAATCGGCCATGCCGCCAGCGAGGCGTTGAAGGTGTGCAGGGTCGCCTCGATCCAGCCGATTCCGGTCGCCAACCATCCCGGCAACCCGGCCATCGCCGCGACCGGCGTGTTCTGGTCGCCGAAGATCACCGTCAGGTACATCAACCCGAGCGCCACCAGGGACGGCACCGCCAGCTTCGCCCCCCTCCGGTGCAGCCAGACGCCGATCCCCACGGCGATCGGGATCTGCACGAGGCACGGGAAGATCGACGCCGGGAACTGCCGGAAGACCGCCGCGATGACCAGGCCGAAGATCGCCAGCACGATCGTCAAGGCCAGGAACAGGATGAGCAAAAACAGGATCCGAGCCCGGCGATTGATCAATCGCCCGGCGATGTCCCCCACCGTCTGCCCGTTGTTCCGGATCGAGACGACGAGCGCCCCGAAGTCGTGCACCGCCCCGATGAAGATCGACCCCAGCAGGACCCAGACCAAAGCCGGCACCCACCCCCACATCACCGCGATCGCCGGGCCGACGATCGGCCCCGTGCCCGCGATCGACGTGAAGTGGTGGCCGAAGACGACCGGCTTCGAGGTCGGCACGTAGTCGGCGTCGTCCCTCAGGCGGTGTGACGGGCAGACGTAATCGGCCGAGAGCCGGAAGATCGTGCTGCCGAGCCAGCGGCCGTAGGTGAAATAGGCCACCAGGAAAGCCACGCCCGCGCCCACGGCGATCAGGAGCGTCTGCATGCGTCGGTCCCATTCCATCAATCAAGATGCGCGATCGACCCCTGTTCGCCTGCCCGGCCGTCGGCCTTCGGGCGAGGATGGGTTCAAGTCTACGACGCGGCCCTCGCCCCATCAAGCCGCGTGAATCCCCCGAACGCACTCCCGAACCCCGGGACTGCAAGCGGCTTGCGTCGGGCTGGCCGCCGGGTCATGCTGGCAGGCGTCGTGCGAACCGGACGCCCCGCCCGTTGGACACCCGATCGAGCCACCGCCATGTTCCAGGCCCCGTATCGCGCCGCCGTCATCGGTCGAACCGGCCGGGGGAATTACGGCCACAACCTCGACCTGGCCTTCGCCGCCGAACCGAAGCTCCAACTCCTCGCCGTGGCCGACGAGGACGAAGCCGGCCGCGCCCGGGCCTCGGAGCGGCTCTGGGTCGCGCGATCCTATGCCGATTACCGCGAGATGCTCGACCGCGAGCGCCCCGAGTTCGTCGCCGTCTGCCCCCGATGGCTCGACGGCCACCGCGACATGGTCATTGCCTGCGCCGAGGCCGGCGTGCGCGGCATCTTCCTCGAGAAGCCGATGGCCCCCTCGCCATCGGATTGCGACGCCATGCTCAATGCCTGCGACGCCTCGCACACGAAGATCGCCATCGCGTTCCAGACCCGCGTCAGCCCGATCTTCGCCCAGGTCCGGGCATTGCTCGCCGACGGCGCCATCGGCCCGATCCTCGAACTCCGCGGCCGCGGCAAGGAAGACCGCCGCGGCGGCGGCGAGGATCTCATGGTCCTCGGCTCCCACACGATGGACCTCTTCCGCGCCCTGCTCGGCGACCCCTCGTGGTGCTTCGCCCGCGTCCTCGATTCGGGCCAGCCGATCGGCCCCGAGCAGGTCCGCGAGGGGGCCGAGGGGATCGGCCCCCTCGCCGGCGACCGCATCGACGCCATGTATGGCTTCGAAGCGACGCCCGTCGTGGCCCACTTCGCCACCAGCCGCCCGAATCAGGCGGGCGATCGCTTTGATCTGCGCATCTTCGGCGAGGCGGGGGCCATCGTCATGGGCTTCGGCTGGCTCCCCGAGGCGTATCTCGTCCGCGACCCCCGCTGGTACGCCGCCCCCGATCGCTCGTCGTGGGAACGGATCACCAGCGCCGGCGTCGGCCAGCCCGAACCGCTCGACGACGGCGGCCTCGACGCCGGGAATTGCCGGATCGTCGCCGACCTGATCGCCGCCGTCGAGGCCGATCGCCCGCCGGTCGTCTCCGGCGCCGACGGCCGCGCTTCGATCGAGATGATCCTGGCCACCTATGCGTCGCAGCGGGCCGGGGCCCCGGTCCCGCTCCCCCTGACCGATCGGACCCACCCGCTCGACGGATTCGGGTCGTAGCACGCACGCACCCGGCCACGGCCCGAAAAAATGCCCCGGCGGCGCGTTAGGCTATTGACGAACCCGCTGATGTCCGAGTGTAGTATTGGAATCTCGAATACCGTGCCCCCCTTGGACGCGTGCGAGGCGGCCGAGCGGGGGATTTGCCCCCAGCCCCCTGGGGGCCGTCGCGCGGGCATTCGGGGCAACAGCGGCGGCGGCCTCGGTTGGGCCGCCCCGACGATCCGACCACCCGGCCGCGGCCCTGCCTGCCTGGCGACGACAGGGCCGCCCCCCGATCGAGGTCTCCCCACGGCGATGCAGTTCGAGGCGCTCAAAATCTTCTGCGATGTCGTGCGTCGGGCGAGTTTCTCGCGCGGGGCCGCCGAGAACGGCATCTCGCAATCGACGGCGAGCCAGGCCGTCCATAACCTCGAAGAGCGGCTCGGCGTGAAGCTGATCGACCGATCCAAGCGCCCCTTGATCCCCACCCCTTACGGCCAGATGTATTACGAGGGGTGCCGCGAACTGGTCGAGCGCTATCAGGATGTCGAGCGCCGGGTCCGGGCCCTCGGCCGGGCCGACCAGATCGAGGGGCTGGTCCGGATCGTGGCGATTTACTCGGTCGGCCTCGGCCAGCTCACCCGCCACATCACCGAATTCCGCTCGCGGCACCCCCTGGCCGACTGCCGCCTGGAGTGCATGCACCCCAGCGAGGTCGTCGACCGGGTCCGCACCGGTCGCGCCGACCTGGGCATCGTCTCGTTCCCGAAGAAATGGCCGGGGATCGACGTCGTCGCCTGGCGCGATGAAGACATGGTCGTGGCCGCCCCCCCGGGGCATCCCCTGGCCGACCCCGAGGGGATCGGCCTGGCCCGGCTCGACGGGGCCCGCTTCGTCCACTACGATTCCGAGCTGCCGATCCGCCGCGCGATCGACCGTCATTTGAAGCGTCGCGGCGTCCAGGTCGAGCCCGGCCTGGCCTTCGACAGCATCGAGAACATCAAGCGGGCGGTCGAGGTGGGCGCCGGGGTGGCCATCCTGCCCCGGACGACCCTGGAGCGTGAGGTCGCTTCGGGGAGCCTCGTCGCGGTCCCGATCACCGATCATCCCCTGAGCCGACCCCTGGCGATCGTCCACCGGGGCGAAGCCACCCTGGGCCTGGCCGGGGCACGGTTCCTCGAAACCTTGCGAGACGGCTCGACGGCCGAGGACGGGGCGACCCCATCGTCGTCGCCCGCCGCCCCCTCGATCGCCGAGCCGAAACCGAACGGCCGGGGCTCCTCCCGGAGTGGCCGGACCCCCGCCGTCAAGAAAACCTGAGTGAGATGCTGGTGCATCGGCCCGAGGTTCGGGGCCGGGCACCGGCCCCCGGGGCCCGCACGTCGCGGGCCGATCGGCGGGCCGGCGCCTCCCGGACCGGAGCCGTCTGTCTGGAGGGAGCAAACCTGATGAGCACGAGTTTCCCGCCCCCCGTGGGCCTGTACGACCCGGCCAATGAGCACGACGCTTGCGGTGTCGGTTTCGTCGTGGATCTCCAGGGCCGACGGTCGCACAAACTCGTGCGCGACGGATTGCGCGCCCTGTGCAACCTCGACCACCGCGGCGCCCGGGGGGCCGAGCCGAACACCGGCGACGGCGCCGGCATCCTCATCCAGCTCCCCCACGAATTCCTCGCCGAACGCTGCAAGCCCCTCGGCATCTCCCTGCCCGAGCCCGGCCAGTACGGCGTCGGCGCCATGTTCGCCTCGCCGGTCAAGGAACGCCGCGAGGCCGGGCAGGCGATCTTCGAAGATATTCTCAAAGATGAACGCCTCCCCCTGCTCGGCTGGCGAGAACTGAAGACCGACAACTCGACCCTCGGCGCCACCGCCAAAGACGTCGAGCCGAGCGTCTGGCACGCCTTCGTCGGCTCCCGCTTCGGCGAGGATACCGACGCCTTCGAGCGCAAGCTGTTCGTGGTCCGCAAGCGGTTCGAGCAGGCCGTCGAGGCCGCCGGCCTCGACGACGGGGCCTTCTTCTACTTCTCCAGCCTCTCCTGCCGGACGATCGTCTATAAAGGCATGCTCACGCCCGAGCAGGTCATCGACTACTACGCCGACGACCTCGGCGACGACCGGCTCGTCTCGGCCCTCTGCATGTTCCACTCGCGGTTCAGCACCAACACCTTCCCGAGCTGGGAGCTGGCCCACCCCTACCGGATGATCGCCCACAACGGCGAGATCAACACGCTCCGCGGCAACATCAACTGGATGCGGGCCCGCGAGGCCCTCTTCGCCTCGAACCTCTTCGAGCCGAGCGACCTCGACCACCTCCGTCCGGTCATCCGCGAGGGGCTGTCCGACACCGCCGCCCTCGACGCCGCCATCGAGCTGCTCGTCAAGGCCGGCTACAGCCTCCCGCACGCCATGATGATGCTCGTGCCCGAGGCCTGGGAAAACCACGAGACCATGTCGCAGGAGAAGAAGGACTTCTACGCCTATCACTCCTGCCTGATGGAGCCGTGGGACGGCCCCGCCTCGATCGCCTGCACCGACGGCCGCGTCATCGGCGCCACCCTCGACCGCAACGGCCTCCGCCCGAGCCGCTACACCGTCACCAAGGACGGCCTAGTCGTCATGGGCTCCGAGACCGGGATGCTCGACGAGATCGCCCCCGAGAACGTCCTGCACAAGGGGCGTCTGGAACCGGGCAAGATGTTCCTCGTCGACATGCAGGAAGGCCGGATCGTCGGCGACGAGGAACTGAAGCACGCCCTGGCCGCCGCCAAGCCCTACGGCGAGTGGGTCAAGAGCGGGATGCCGAAGCTCGAAGAGATCCCCCGCGCCCCCGAGGTCCCCGGCCCCGATCACGACACCCTCCTGCACCGCCAGCTCGCCTACGGCTACACGCTGGAAGACCTCAAGTTCATCCTCTCGCCGATGGGCCAGCGCGGCGAGGAGGCGATCGGCTCGATGGGGACCGACACCCCCCTGGCCGTCCTCTCCGACCGTCCGCAGACCCTGTTCAATTACTTCAAGCAGCTCTTCGCCCAGGTGACCAACCCGCCGCTCGACGCGATCCGGGAAGAACTCGTCACCTCGGTCCAGACCGGACTCGGCGGCGAGGGGAACCTGCTCCAGCCCGGACCCGAGAACGCCCGGCAAATCCTGCTCGAGACCCCCGTCCTCGACAACGACGAGACCGCCGCCATCAAGCAGCTCGAAGGCTGGCGCGGCTTCAAGTCGGCCGTCATCTCCATGCTCTTCCCCGCCGCCGAGGGGGCCGCGGGCATGGAACGCCGCCTGGAGGAGATCTTCCAGGAGGCCAAGGCCGCCATCGAGGACGGCGCGACCATCATCGTCCTCTCGCACCGCTCGGTCACGAAGGATCTGGCGCCGATCCCCTCCCTGCTCGCCACCTCCGGCCTGCACCACTTCATGGTCCGCGAGGGGCTCCGCATGCGGGCCGGGTTCGTCGTCGAGTGCGGCGACGCCAGGGAGGTGCACCACTTCGCCCTCCTGCTCGGCTACGGGGCCGGGGCGATCAACCCCTACGTCGCCTTCGAGACGCTCGACGACATGATCGCCGCGCGGCAGCTCAACGGCCTGACCCACGCCGAGGCCGTGGCCAAGTACCGCAAGGCGATCAAGAAGGGGGTCGTCAAGGTGATGTCCAAGATGGGCATCAGCACGATCCAGAGTTACCGAGGCGCCCAGATCTTCGAGGCCATCGGCCTGAACTCCGCTTTCGTCGCCAAGTACTTCGACAAGACCGCCAGCCGGATCGAGGGGGTCGGCCTCGCCGAGATCGCCGAGGAGACCCTCTTCCACCACCGCCGCGCCTTCGCCGATCGCGAGGTCGGCCCGGTCATGCTCGAAGAAGGCGGCCAGTACCAGTGGCGCCGCGACGGCGAGTTCCACCTGTTCAACCCCGAGACCGTCTTCCGCCTCCAGCACGCCACCAAGTCCGGCCGGTTCGAGATCTTCAAGTCGTATACGAAGCGCGTGGACGAGCAGAACGAACGGCTCTGCACCCTCCGAGGCCTCTTCGAGTTCAAGTTCGGCCAGCAACCGCCCGTGCCGATCGAGGAGGTCGAGTCGGTCGAGTCGATCGTCCGGCGGTTCGCCACCGGCGCGATGAGCTACGGCTCGATCTCGGCCGAGGCGCACGAGACGCTCGCCATCGCCATGAACCGCCTCGGCGGCAAGTCGAACACCGGCGAAGGGGGCGAGGACCCCCGGCGGTTCATCCCCCTCGAAAACGGCGACAGCAAGCGGTCGTCGATCAAGCAGGTCGCCTCCGGCCGCTTCGGCGTGACGAGCGAATACCTCGTCAACGCCGACGAGATCCAGATCAAGATGGCCCAGGGGGCCAAGCCCGGCGAAGGGGGGCAGCTCCCCGGCAGCAAGGTCTGGCCCTGGATCGCCAAGGTCCGCTTCTCGACCCCCGGCGTCGGCCTCATCAGCCCGCCGCCGCACCACGATATTTACTCGATCGAGGACCTCGCCCAGCTCATCCACGACCTGAAGAACGCCAACCCGAGGGCCCGGATCAGCGTCAAGCTCGTGGCCGAGGTCGGCGTGGGGACGGTCGCCGCGGGCGTCTCGAAGGCCCACAGCGACGTCGTCCTCATCAGCGGATTCGACGGCGGCACCGGCGCCAGCCCGCTCACCTCGCTCAAGCACGCCGGCATCCCCTGGGAGCTGGGCCTGGCCGAGACGCAGCAGACGCTCGTGCTCAACAACCTCCGCGACCGCATCGTCGTCCAGGCCGACGGCCAGATGAAGACCGGCCGCGACGTGGTCATCGCCGCCCTGCTCGGGGCCGAGGAATTCGGCTTCTCCACCGCCCCGCTCGTCGTGATGGGCTGCATCATGATGCGGGTCTGCCACCTCGACACCTGCCCGGTCGGCATCGCCACCCAGAACCCGAAGCTCCGCGCCAAGTTCGCCGGCAAGGCCGAACACGTGGTCAACTTCTTCCACTTCATCGCCGAGGAAATCCGCGAGCTGATGGCCCGGCTCGGCTTCCGCTCGATGGACGAGATGATCGGCCGCAGCGACCTGCTCGACGTCCGCAAGGCCATCGACCACTTCAAGGCCAGGGGGCTCGACTTCTCGAAGATCCTCGCCCGGCCCGACGTCGCCCCCGAGGTCGGCGTCCGTCAGCGTCACGCCCAGGACCACGGCCTCGACCGGTCGCTCGACGTCACCTACCTCGTCCCCCGCTGCGAGCCGGCCCTCGAACGCGGCGAGCCGGTCGCCTTCGCGGCGCCGATCCGCAACATCAACCGCACCGTCGGCACGATCCTCGGCTCCGAGGTCACCCGCCGCTACGGCGGCGCGGGCCTGCCCGACGACACCATCCGGATCACGTTCAAGGGCTCGGCCGGCCAGAGCTTCGGCGCCTTCGTCCCCCGGGGGATCACCCTCGAACTCGAAGGCGACGCCAACGACTACACCGGCAAGGGGCTCTCCGGCGGCAAGATCATCGTCGCCCCGCCGCGATCGGCCACCTTCAAGGCCGAGGAGAACATCCTCGTCGGCAACGTCGTCCTCTACGGGGCCACCGCCGGCCGCGCCTTCTTCCGGGGGCGTGCGGGCGAACGGTTCTGCGTGCGGAACTCCGGCGCCCTGGCGGTGGTCGAGGGGATCGGCGACCACGGCTGTGAATATATGACCGGGGGCGTCGCCGTCGTCCTCGGCCCGACCGGCCGCAACTTCGCCGCCGGCATGAGCGGCGGCATGGCCTTCGTCCTCGACCGCGACCGCGACTTCCGCTCCCGCTGCAACCCCGAGATGGTCGAGGTCGAGCCCTTCACCGAGCTGGAGGACCAGGAACTCGTCCGCGACCTCCTCATCCAGCACGCCGGCTACACCGGCAGCGAGGTCGCCAAGGAACTGCTTAACGACTGGGACGCCGCCCTCGGCTCCTTCGTCAAGGTCATGCCGCGCGACTACCGCCGCGTGCTCGACCACCAGAAGCAGGTCATGGCCTCCCTCTTCGAGGAGGCCACCGACCTCCGCCGCCGCCAGGGCGAGTTCGAGCTCGACGACCTCCGCCACAAGGCCGAGCCGAACGACTTCGCCTTCGTCGAAGACATGCTCACGCGATTCGCCCAGCCCCAGACGCTCGACGAGGTCGAAGGCGTCCTCGTCCCCCGCAACGGCCTCGACTGGGACTGGCCGTTCACCAACTTCGTCAAGGTGCTGCCCGAGGGGAACCGACGCCTCCTGTTGCAGCGTAAGCGGGCCGAGGCCGGTGCCGATGCCCTACTCCGCCCGAGCGACTCACGACTGACGCTGGAGGTCAACCATGGGTAAGCCCACCGGATTCATGGAACTCCCCCGACGCGCCGCCGGCTACCGGCCCGTCGAGGAGCGCCGCAAGGACTATAAAGAGGTCTTCACCAGCCTCCCCGTCGTGGAACTCCAGAACCAGGGTGCCCGCTGCATGGACTGCGGCATCCCGTTCTGCCACCAGGGGTGCCCGCTCGGGAACCTCATCCCCGACTGGAACGACCTCGTCTACCGCGACCAGTGGCGCGAGGCGCTCGACCGCCTGCACCTGACCAACAACTTCCCCGAGTTCACCGGCACCCTCTGCCCCGCCCCGTGCGAGGCCAGTTGCGTGCTCGGCATCAACGACGACGCCGTCACGATCAAGCAGATCGAGCTGGCCATCGTCGACCGCGGCTGGGCCGAGGGCTGGATCGCCCCCATGCCCCCGAAGGTCAAGACCGGCAAGAAGGTCGCCGTCATCGGCTCCGGCCCCGCCGGCCTGGCCGCCGCCCAGCAGCTCGCCCGGGCCGGCCACGACGTCACCGTCTTCGAGCGCGACGAGCGGATCGGCGGGCTCCTCCGCTACGGCATCCCCGACTTCAAGATGGAGAAGTGGCGGATCGACCAGCGCCTCCGGCAGATGGAGGCCGAAGGGGTCACCTTCCGCCCCGGCGTGAACATCGGCGTCGATGTCGATCCGAAGCAGATCCTCGCCGAGTATGACGCCGTCTGCCTCTGCTGCGGCGCCACCCAGGCCCGCGACCTGCCGATCGAGGGCCGCGACCTGAAGGGGATCCACTTTGCGATGGACTTCCTCCCGGCCCAGAACAAGCGGGTGGCCGGCGACCCCGTCCCCGACGACCCGACCCTGAATGCCAAGGGGAAGAACGTCATCATCATCGGCGGCGGCGACACCGGGGCCGACTGCCTCGGCACCGTCCATCGCCACGGGTGTGCCAGCGTCCACCAGTTCGAGATCGTCCCGCGTCCCCCCGACTCGCGCGACCCGACCAACCCCTGGCCCCAGTGGTGGAACACCTTCAAGACCTCCAGCGCCCACGAGGAAGGCGGCGGCCGCGAGTATTCCATCAGCACCGTCCGCTTCCGCGGCGAGAACGGCCAGGTCACCGCGCTCGAGACCGTCCAGGTCGAGCTGAAGCGCGACGGCAACCGCATGACCTTCAGCCCCGTCCCCGGCACCGAGAAGGTCTACCCGGCCGACCTCGTCCTGCTGGCCATGGGCTTCGTCGGCCCCGAGCGTAACAAGCTCGTCGAGGGCTTCGGCGTCGAACTCGACGAACGCGGCAACGTCAAGGCCGACCCCGACACCAAGCGCACCAGCGTCCCCAAGGTCTACACCGCCGGCGACATGACCCGCGGCCAGAGCCTCATCGTCTGGGCCATCGCCGAGGGCCGCCACGCCGCCCAGGCCATCGACTGCGAACTGATGGGCTGCTCCGACCTGCCCCGCCCGTTGGAGCACGAGAACTACCTGCGGCCCTTCGCCGTCTGACGGTTCCTCCGTCCTCCGAGCGATTCGCAATCGCAAACGCACACGGCCCCGGACGTGCATCTCGCCCGTCCGGGGCCGTTTCTCGTCTGTGATCTGCTCATGATCTCATTTAAATCATTCAAAACGGCGGTTGGTCCTGATCCGGCGGCGGCAACGGGGTGCCCCGGTAGAACCGCTGGTTCTCGGCCGCCCAGACCTTCTTGGTGAACAGGTCGTCGCCGTTCTCGGCCCGGAGCGCCTTGGCCACGGCGTTGAACTTCGCGTCCAGCTCGTCGGCGTAGTGCAGGATCATCGCTTCGAGCGTCGCCGGGGGCTTCGGCGACCCGAACTCGGTCTTGCCGTGGTGGGCGAGGATCGCGTGCTCCAGCAGCAAGAGCGTCTCGACCGGGAAATCCCCGATCTCCCGCGCCGTGTCCCGCACCAGGTCGCGACCCATCAAAATGTGGCCGATCAAGTTCCCTTCGGTCGTGTACTTCGCCTCGATCGGGTGGTATTCCAGCTCGCGCAGCTTGCCGATGTCGTGCAGGATCGCCGCGGCCACGATCACATCGCGATTCAAGGGCGGGTTCAGCTCGTCGTAATACCGCCCGTAATGCTCGGCCAGCATGATGCTGACCCGCGTCACGCTCCAGAGGTGCTCGACCAGGCCCCCGGTCACGTTGTGGTGCATGTGCGACGCGGCCGGCATCAGCTCCAACTGCTTCGCGTGCCCTTCCAAAATGCGCCGGACTAGCTCCGAGAGCTTCTCGTCCTCGATGTACCGCCCGACGAATTCGAGGATCTTCCCCAGCCGGTCGCCGCTCGGGAATTTCGACCGTTCGACCAGGTCGCCGTAATCGAACCCGTCCGCCTCGTCGTCCGGGCCGCCCGCGGGCCGCAGGTCGATCAGCTTCAGTTGCAGGCCGTACCGGGCGTTGAATTCCCCCCGCGCCCGGATCCGATACGCCAGCCCGTCGGTCCAGCCGTCCGACTGCTTCAGCAAGCGGTGGTCCGACCACAAGGGGGCCTCGACCGTCTGATCCCGGTCGCGGAAGAAACACTTCACGAACGGCTCGTTCTTCTTCGTCGTCCCCTTGTCCCGGCTCACGAGCACGGCGAAGCACTCGGCCTCCTGCCCATCCTGGAATTCGCCGAGCCGGATCACCGGGCTTTCAATGCCGCTGGCCATGATAATCGTCGCTCCCCCTCGGGGCTTGAGGGTGCCGGGTGCGTCGGGAGGGTCGATCGCGCTCGAAGCAAGCACACCACGCGCGGGATCCCGTCTCCCCTTCATCGGCTCGGAGACGGCCCATCCTGAAGCGTATCATCTGTCGAGTATGATGCAAATTGATACAGGTGATTGCAACCTGACCAAAAGGCCACCATGTCGCCCCGGGGCATCGTGCCGCGTCGATCGCCACGACGCCTACCGCCGTTGTCTTCGGCGCGATCCGACCCGATCGGCGGCCGATCGGGACACGGGCCCCCACCCTTCGGGCCGATGATCGAAGGCACGGCGCGTGGCGATCGCGATCGAGGCCGGCCCGACCCCGGGCCGTCTCGCCGCGATCCGGCCCGGGACGACGGCCCCTGCCCCGTCGCCCGGGGGCATTGAGATTGAGGATGACCCGCCACGATCGGATTCTCACGACGGGAGCCCGGTCGGGCGGGGCGCGTAAGCGCAATCGGCATCGAAGCGACGACACGGAGGTCGTGAATGGGATGCTCGGGACTCCGAGGCCGTCGAAGGTTCGGGGCACTCGCGGCGGCCGTCCTCGGCCTGGTCCTCGGCCCTGGCCCGGGACCCGGTCCCGAGGCGCGTCTGGCCCTGGCCGGTGAGACCGGTCCCGTCCGGCCGTCGCCGCAACAGGTCGGCCTCCCCGGTCCGCTCCGGGTCTCGGGGCCCTATTTCGTGGACCCGAGCGGCCGCGTGATCCTTTTGCGCGGGATCAACCTGGCCGGCGATTCGAAGGTCCCGCCGTTCGCCCCCCGGGTCGGCCCGGCCGACCTCGACCGCGTGGCCGACCTCGGCTTCAACGTCATCCGCCTCCTGTTCCTCTGGGAAGCCTACGAGCCGAGCCCCGGGGCCTATGATGAGGCGTACCTCGCCTCCGTCATGGCCGTCGCGGCCGAGGCCGCCCGGCTCGGCGTGTTCACGATCGTCGATTTCCACCAGGACGGCTTCTCGCGCCACGCCTCCTACGGCACCGGCGACGGCTTCCCGCGCTGGGCCGTCTCCCCCCGTGGCCGCCCCTCGGCCCCCAACAACGGGCCGTTCAGCTCCGACTGGCCCCTGATGATGGCCCTCGACCCGACCACCCATCGCTCCTTCGCCGACTTCTTTGCCGACGAGCACGGAGTACGATCCCGCTACTTGCTCATGATTTCACGAGTGGCGTCGAGCTTCGTGACGATCCCGGGCGTCATCGGCTACGACCTGATCAACGAGCCCTGGGGACACGAGCGTCGCGAGCTGGCCCCGCTCTACCGAGACGCCGACGCGGTCATCCGGGCCGTGCACCCGTCGGCGATCCTCTTCCTCGAAGGGCACGTCAAGACGAACACCGGCATCCAGACCCGCCTGCCCCGCCCCGACTTCGGGCCTGTCGCCTACGCCCCGCACTACTACAACCCGTCCACCATCGTCCTGCGCCACTGGCACGGCCTGACCGCGACGATGGACCTGGCCTTCCACCACATGACCGCGACCGCCGCGGCCTGGAATAGCCCCCTGTTCGTCGGCGAGTTCGGCATGGACGCCCGGGTGACCGGCAGCGGGGCCTACGTGGAGGAAGTGTACAACCGCCTCGACGCCGCCTTCGCCTCCGGGGCGCACTGGAACCTGACCCCCGGCTGGACCGAGCACCTCAAGGACGGCTGGAACGGCGAGGACTTCAGCATCCTCGACCCCTCCGGCCGCCTCCGCCCCAACTACCGCCCCCGCCCCTACCCCCGCGCCACTGCCGGCGAGCCGACCCGCTTCGCCTTCGACCGCGGATCCCCGCGATTCAAGGCGAGCACACTCGAATACGACTGGATTCACCACCCCGATCGCGGCCCGACCGAGATCTTCGTCCCCCGCCTGGTCTTCCCCCCCGGCTTCCCGGCCGAGGCCCGCGCGGCCGACCCGTCGGCCATCGTCTCCGTCTGGTACGACGAAGCCGCCCAGCTCCTCCGGATCCAGACCGACCGCCCGACCGCCGTCTCGCTCCGGGCCCGCGCCCGCTGAGCCGCGGGGCCCGCAGGCTCGCCGCGTTCAGATCAGACCACCGACCGGAAAAACTCCAGGGTCCGCTTCAGGCCGTCGGCCCGCTCGACCTTCGGCTCCCAGCCCAGGATCTCGCGGGCCCGGGTGATGTCGGGCCGCCGCCGCTTGGGGTCGTCCTGCGGCAAGGGCCGGTAGTCGATGGTGCTCTTGGTGTTGGGCACCATCGCGATGATCTCCTGGGCCAGTTCCAGGACCGTGATCTCCGAAGGATTGCCGATATTGACCGGCATCGATTCGTCGGAGAGCAGGAGCCGGTAGATGCCATCCACCAGGTCATCGACATAGCAGAAACTGCGTGTCTGTTGCCCCTCGCCGAAGACGGTCAGCGGCTCGCCCCGCAGGACCTGGCTCATGAAGGCCGGCAAGACGCGGCCGTCGTTCAGGCGCATCCGGGGGCCGTAGGTGTTGAAGATCCGGACGATCCGCGTCTCGACCCCGTGGTAGCGGTGATAGGCCATCGTGATCGCCTCGGCGAACCGCTTGGCCTCGTCGTAGCAGCCCCGGGGGCCGATCGGGTTCACGTGGCCCCAGTAATCCTCCCGCTGCGGGTGGACCTCGGGGTCGCCGTAGACCTCCGAGGTGCTCGCCAGCAGGAAGCGGGCGTCCTTGGCCTTGGCCAGGCCGAGCGCATTGTGCGTGCCGAGCGAGCCGACCTTCAGGGTCGGGATCGGGTGGGCCAGGTAGTCGGCCGGGCTGGCCGGGCTGGCGAAGTGCAGGATGTGATCGACCGGGCCGTCGATCGTCAACGGCTCCGAGATGTTATGCAGCACGAAGCTGAAGCCGGGCTCGTTGCGCAGGTGTGCGATGTTCCGCTCGAGGCCGGTCAGGAGGTTGTCGACGCAGACGACCTCGTGCCCCTCGCCCAGGAACCGCTCGCACAGGTGCGACCCCACGAACCCCGCCCCGCCGGTGATCACCGTCCTCACGTCCGAACCCTCCTGGATGCATTCTCTCCACCCGACCTTCGGGCGGAGCCACGATAGCGAGGCAAGGGGCCGCTCGACAAGGCGAACCGCCGATCGCCCGGAATTATCGGTCCCCAAGCTGCAACAGGTCTTCCATCGCGTACCGTCCCGGCGGCTTGCCGGCCAGGTAGCGGGCGGCGTCGAGCGCCCCCCGGGAGAAGCCGTCGCGGTTCAGGGCGCGGTGCGACAGCTCCAGGCATTCGCCCATCAGGCCGAAGACGACGGTGTGCTCGCCGGGGTTGTCGCCGGTCCGAAGCGCGTGCAGGCCGATCTCGCCGGTCGGCCGCTCGCCGACCAGGCCGTGCCTGCCATGCACGAATCGGTCGGTCTGGATGCCTTCGGCCGCCACCTCGGCCAGGCGGAGGGCCGTGCCGCTCGGGGCGTCCTTCTTGAAGCGGTGGTGCCGCTCGACGATCTCGATGTCGGCCGACTGGCCGAGCGTGCGGGCCGCCACGCCGACGAGGTGGAAGAGCAGGTTGACGGCCTTGCTGAAGTTCGCCGCGATGAGGATCGGGATGCGGTCGGCCAGCTGCTCCAGCTCGGTCCGCTGGGCCGGCTCGAAGCCGGTCGTGCCGACGACCAGCGGGACGCCGTGCTCGCCGCACCAGCGGCCGATGGCCAGCGAGGCCTCGGGGACCGAGAAGTCGATGACCACGTCGACGGGCGTGCCCGGCTCGATCGCGCTGCCCAGGCAGACGCCGAGCGGGCCGAGGCCGACGATCGGCCCCACGTCGCCGCCGATCCGGGGGTGCTCGGCCCGCTCGATGGCCGCGGTCAGGGTCAGGTCGTCGGCCTCGTCGATCAGGGAGAGGATCCGGGCACCCATCCGGCCGGTCGCGCCGTGCATGGCAAGGTTCAGGGGTCCAGCGCTCACGGTCGGTCGTCTCCGAAGGGGGGAATGAGGGTCCGGGCCGGGGCCCGGCTCAGGCCGTCGGCGGGGCGTCGGAGTAGAGGCCGATGGTCCGGATGATCGCGTCCAGCTCGTTCGGGACGACGACCGGCCGGTTGGCGAAGCCGGCCCGCTTGACCCCCCGCGAGCCGAGCACGCGATCGAACTCCTCGCGGTCGGCCGAGTGGTAGGCGACCGTCGCGTTCGGGTCCTTGAGCTGGTGGCCGGTCAGGATGCAGACGACCCGATCGGACGGGGCGATGATCCCTTCCTCCCGGAGCCGCTTCGCCCCGGCGACGCTGGCGGCCGAGGCCGGTTCGCACCCGAGGCCGCCGGCCCCGACGCGGGCCTTGGCGTCCATGATCTCCTGGTCGGAGACCTGCCGGACGACGCCGTCGCAGACGTCGAGCGCCCGGAGGCACTTCTTCAGGTTGACCGGGCGGTTGATCTCGATGGCCGAGGCGATGGTCGAGGCCCGGATGTGCTCCAGGTCGAGGTGGTCGTAGTAGGCCTTCGAGATCGACTCGTCCGGCAGGCCGCTGTTCCAGAGCAGGCCGCGGGAGCGGACGAGCTGGTCGAGGGTCTGGGCCCCGGCGGCGTTGATGACCGCCAGGCGGGGGATGCGGTCGATCAGGCCGAGGTAGTGCAGCTCCTGGAAGGCCTTGCCGAAGGCCGACGAGTTGCCGAGGTTGCCGCCCGGCACGACGATCCAGTCGGGGACCTCCCAGCCGAGGGCCTCGAGGACCCGGAGCATCACCGCCTTCTGGCCTTCGAGGCGGAAGGGGTTGACCGAGTTCATCAGGTAGATGCCGAGGCGGTCGGCCACCTCGCGGACCCGGGCCAGGGCGTCGTCGAAGTCGCCGACGATCTGGATCGTCAGGGCGCCGTGGTCGAGGGCCTGGGCGAGCTTGCCGTAGGCGATCTTGCCCGAGCCGATGAAGATGATCGCCTTGAAGCCGAAGTCGGTGGCCGAGCAGAAGACGGCCAAAGAGGCCGAGGTGTTGCCCGTGCTGGCGCAGGCGACGCGGCGGGCCCCGACCATGTTGGCGTGGCTGAAGGCGGCGGTCATGCCGTTGTCTTTGAAGCTGCCCGAGGGGTTCATCCCCTCGTACTGGAGCAGGAGGTTCCCCTCGTTGACGCCGACGTACTGGGCGGCCTTGGTCGAGGGGCGGAGCAAGGTCTGCCCCTCGCCGATGGTGACGACCTTCTCCGGCGGGACGAAGGGCATCAGGTCGTGGAACCGCCAGACGCCGGAGAAGCAGAGCGGGTCGAGCCGCCGCGACCACTTTGCCTCGAAGTCGCTCAGGCGGGACGGGACCGGCAGGCGGTCCCAGTCGTAGATGACGTCGAGCAGGTCGCCGCAGTCGGGGCAGGAGAAGACGGCGCGATCGACCGGCAGGGTGACACCGCAACGCGGGTTGATGCAGCGCTGATAGGCCAGGTCGGTGTCGGTCCGGGGCAGGGTCGAGGTCGAGACGGTCATCGCGGCGTTCCTCGCGGCGTTCCGAGCGGATTGGCGGCGTGGCACGAGGGTCGGTCGGGTGACCGAGCGACCCGCACTCCCCCGATCCGGCGGGCCGGGTCGGCCCGCGTGTTCGAGGAACGCGGTCGAGCGGGCCGTCGCCAGGTCGCCAGGCCCTTGTACTTTAGCGGCGCGAGGGGCCGCTCGACAAGGAGGCGTCGGCCGGCGCCCCGACGTCCGGGTCGTCGGGGGCCGGGGCGTCGGCGGCCGGCGCCGGGCCGTGCTGCAGCCGCTGATAGACCTCCTCGCGATGGATGCTCACGGTGTCGGGCGCCTCGATGCCCAGGCGGACCTTGTCGCCGTGGACGCGGACCACGGTCAAGGTCACGGTGTCTCCGATCCGAATCCGTTCCCCGATCTTGCGGCTCAAGACCAACATGGTGCGGGACCTCCTGCGTCCTCGGGGGCCAATGGGGACAAGACCTCAGGGCCGGGCGGATTGTAACCTGAACAGCCGTTCCGATGCAAGCCTGTTCCCTGCTCCGCCGGGCCGGGCGGCGGGCTCCGCGCGATGGTCGGCCCGTCGACGGGCCCTCGGCAGTCGTTGCCTCGCGTCTCGCGTCTCGATCAATCACGCCCTGAGGATGCATACGAGGGTGCATTTCCCCCGTGACGGTTGCTCATGACGAACATCTTTTGCAACGGTGCTTGACTCCCTGGCGACTTAAGTATAATTACGACGGAATGCTCATGCCCATGCATGCGCTTTCCGCTGCATTGCATGACGTGGCTTGCGGCGATCGTGGAGTCGTGGGCCGATTTCCTTTCCTGAACGATGTCTGAGTTCCGCACATGCCTTCAAAGTCGACCACCGCGACGAAGTCTGCCGGCGCGTCGAAGTCTTCGGCCTCCTCGACCGCGACCGCCACGGCCCGCCGATCCGCCCCGAAGCGGGGCAAGGGCCCGTCGGCCAACGTCCGGCAGGCCGCCGAGCTGCTCAAACAGGTGTCGGATCCGACCCGGCTGCAAGTCTTGATGTTGCTGACCGAGAAGGAACGCAACGTCTCCGAGCTCTGCACCGACCTGGGCTCGACCAGCCAGCCGGCCGTCAGCCATCACCTGGCCCTGCTGCGTCACGGCCGGTTGATCGAGCCGCGACGGACGGGCAAGCATAATTATTACTACCTGACCGATGCCGGCCGGGAACTGGCCCAGGTGGTCGACGCCATCGTCTGATCACCCTCACCTTTGGCCGATCCATCGTTGTTTGGGATTGCCGACGCCCGACGCCCTCCCCCCCTCTTAAGTTACCGGTCTCGTTTGGCTGCGTTTGTCGCCCACCTCGTTGGTGATGCCGGTTTGTCTGGATGATTGAAGGCCGTGTTGCCGGCGGGAGCCCTTCCCGATCGGCAGCACGGCTTCGCTCGTGAGTGCGGGTCGATCGCCGGGCCGCCCCGGCAGCAAGCGCGGATGACGCCGACCCCCGCAGCCCGGGGGCGTCGGACGCCCTCGGGGATGGATGCGTGCCGGGGCCGATCGCGAAGGGGAGTTCAGCGAGGAGACTCGGCCGGCGCGGGGGCCGAGGCGGGATCGTCGGCCGGCGCCACGGCGGCGATGGTTAGGTTATCCTGGACCCGTTCGACGCCGACGGTCTCGACGGCCAGTCGGACGGCCTTGCGGCGCAGGTCGGCGTCGGGCACGGTGCCGTGCAGGACGACCACGCCCCCTTCCTTGGACTCGATGGCGATCTCGGCCCCGGTCAGGGCCTTGTCCCAGCGGATCCGGCTGTAGACGCGGGCCTCGACGCCGAGGTCTTCGACCCGCTGCTGCACCTCGGCGGCGCGTTGGCGGACGTCGTCGGACAGGTTGCGGAAGTTCTGCTGGAGGCGATTGAGGAAGCGGTCGACCTGCTCCCCGGCGCGTTCGGCGGCCCCGCGGTCTTGCGGGCCGGGTTCGGGGGCCTGGGCGGACGCCGGGGCCGGCGGCGTCGCGAGCAGCAGGCCGGCGCCGAGGATCAGGGCGGGGACGGTTGACGGGCGGTGTCGCGGTTGCATGGTCGGAATGCTCCTGCCTGGAAGGCCGATCCGGTCCGCCACCCCGACGGGCGGTCGGTCAACGGGATCGGGCGAATCGTGATCGAGGATCGGGATGAGCAAGCCTCATGCCAACGCCGTCGGTGGCTCCGGTGCGGGGGGGGACGATCGCGGCGGTTCTTCCCGAGAATCGTTGCCTGAAGGAGGGTTTCCCATCGCCTGGCTTCCACCGCATTCACGATACGTGGGTGACCCCCTGTTGCTCGCCAACCGAGGGCGCGGGGCGCCGAGCGATTTCGGGGCGGCCTCACGCGGCTGCGCCGCCCCGGTTGGCGAGCAACCGGGGCCGCCCCGGGGTGCGTCTTCGAGGACTCGACGGGACCCCAGAACCGACACCGACGCGACGTCATCCGTCAATCGGGGGCCTCGGAGGTCAACGCGGGGGATTACGGGGTCCGGGCCAGGTGATCGCGGACGAGGTCGAGGCCGAGGCCGATGTCGCGGATGCGGGCGGCCTGGTCGCCGACCTCGCGCTCGATCATCAGGGGGCCGGCGTAGCCGACGGCCTTGAGGGTGTCGAGGAAGCGGGGGATGTCGACCTCGCCCTGGCCGAGCGGGACCTCCTCGCCCCAGTGGCCGGGGGTGGTGGGGCGTCGGGCGTCCTTGAGGTGGACGCTGACGATGTCGGGGCCGAGGATCTCGACGGCCCGGATCGGGTCGCCCATGTCGTAGAGGAGCATGTTGGCCGGGTCGAAGTTGACCTTGAGGGTGGGGGAGGCCAGCTCGTCGAGGGTCTGGCGGAGCAGGTCGGCCGGCTCCTGGCCGGTCTCGAAGGCGAGGGTGATCCCCTGCTCGGCGGCGAGTCGACCGGCCTCGCGGAGGGTGTCGAGGAAGGCCGGGCGGCCGGGGTCGCCGGGGTGGGGGATGAAGCCGGCGTGGAGCATGAGGTGGGTGAGGCCGAGTTCTTTGGTCCGGCTCAAGGCCCACTTGAGGCGATCGATGCGCTCGGCGCGGAGGGATTCGGGGCCGAAGCCGCCGGTCTCCTTGATGATCTGGGGGCTGGTGTAGTCCTCGCCGGGGAAGCCGAGCATGGCGCCGGTCATGGCGAAATCGGCGGCGAGGGCGGCCTGGGGCATGGCGTCCCCCTCGTCCCAGGAGGCGTGGTGCGGGTCGCCGCAGGCGATCTGGGTGGCCTTGACCCCCAGCTCGGCGAGCAGGCGGTTCAGCTCGGGGATGCTGGTGACCTGGAGGCTCCAGCTGCAGACGCCCAGGGTCAGGGGCTCGAATGATTGACTCGACACGGCGGCACCTCGTCGGGGATCTCGGGGAAAAAACAGGGGTGGGGACGGTGGGTCGGCAGGTCAGGACATCCGGCCTGCGGTCGGGGAATCGATCCCTGGGACCGACCGGCAAGGCCGAAGCCCGCCCGCGCTCACGATGCACTGTCATACCATCGCCGGGGGCAGTCGGCCACGCCCCGGAGCGCGATGACGGGGGACGGCCCGGGGTTTCGCCGTCCCGTCGTCCCGTAGGGTGCCGTGGCGTCCCCGAAGACGCACCTCCCGGTCCTGGTGCGTCTTCGG
>NZ_JBFEFH010000031.1:0-73402 GCF_040717455.1 Tautonia sp. JC769 | reverse complement strand
GTTCGCTCCGTTGCGGTGCGCACCGAGGTGCGCCGGGGAGTGGGCGGAGGCTGATTGCAGGATTCGACAGCCAGGGGCCGGGGCCGGTGGGAGGGGGTGTGCGCGCCCCGGTGCGCGTTGTGCGGGGAGATGGTGCGCAGGTTCGGACGAGGGAGGAATTTCCGGAAATTCCTGGAAGCCATTGGGTTGTGGCGAGGGCGTTTGGTTTGTTTCGGTGGCGAGGGGGATCGGAAATGGGTTCGTTTCGTCAGGAAGAGGGATCGGAAATGGGTTCGTTTCGTCACGGGGGGCGATGGGGAGCAACCTGGGGACAGGGCAGGATCGTGAACCCCGGACCGGGGATGGGTTCGTTTCGTCGAGGGGGGCCGGTCGGGTGGGGGGTGAGGCGAGGAGAGGAAGCGCGGGCGCGGGGCGCGATCGGCAGGGATGGGGGAAACGGGAGTGAGGGGAACGGAGGGGGATGGACACGGTTGCTTCGGCATCGAAATAGATGAACGAGACGAGGAAACGGGCCGAAGGATCGACCCGACACTTGAAAGAATCGGGGAGAAAGGGAGGCTCAGTCACAAAAATTGAAAAATCCCGATCGGGCTGGTTCGGGAGGATCGAGGGCGGAGGGGAAAGGAGTCTGAGGGATCGAGGGGCGGCGTTGGCCGGTCGGCGGCGCGACCGGTACAATGGGCATCATCGGATGGGACTCCGAATCGCAATCGCATCAAGACGGGGAGTCGCCCCGCAGGACGATCGGCATTGAAGTCACCCGGCGACTCTCCACCCTTCGAGCTTTCCTCGCACTGACGGAGCGTGCCTGCCATGTCGAAGCTTCGCCTGCTCAAGACCGGCCACGGCGACCTCTGCCTCGCCGAATGGGACGTTGCACAGCCCGACAGCATTAGCGATGCCGAGCGGGCCTTCGCCGAGCACTTCACCCCCGGGCGGATGGCGTTCCGCCTCGACGGGCCGGGCAAGACGACGCCGATCCGGGAGTTCGACCCCTCGGCGCACGAGATCCTGCTGGTGCCGGCGATCCAGGGGGGATGACCGACCGGGCATTCCGGCACCGATCGCGAAGGGGAGGGTCATGGCGTACATCGAGGAGATCTGCACCCCCCTGCTCTCCGTCTTGCGGCATACGGCCGGCCTGCCGGTCCACCAACTCGCCGGCCATGTCGCGAACATCGATTTCTGGGTGGGCGAGGTCAAGCATCGGCTCGACGTGATCAACGGGTACCAGGGGCGATTCGAGGCGCTTCGGTCGGCCCAGGAGGCGTACCAGGCCGCGCACGGCATCGCTAGTGCGTCCATGCCCTTGATGAGGAGCACGCACGATTCGCTGCGCAAGCAGTTGCGGCGAGAACTCGTGGAGGAGATGACGCGAGTGCTCCGGCGATGCGCCGAGGTCGGCCTGCTTGAAGAATCCAGGGCAGAGGAGTTGAGGGATCGGCTGGCGGGGTCGTCTGCTCGGATGGTGCCTTGAGGTGAGCTGATGTGGGCGTCCTCGGTGGTGATGTCCTGAATCTTCTGCGCGTGATGCTCGACGGCCCGGCATCGGAATGGGACGAGTGGCCGCAAACCGATCGCCGGATGTGATGCCATGATCCGCACCGGATACCTTCGCTGGGAGATCGAGGCCGCCGACGAGCGGAGCCGGGCGGATCGGCTTGCGCGCGAGGTGGTCTTGAGGGCGAGGCCGTCGTATCGGAGGGTGCGGATCAAGGGGGGGGATCAGGAGGAGGCGGCCGAGCGGTTCGTGAGGGGGGAGGCGTCGTACGCGGCGGTCCTGCACGCGGTGGGGAAGGACGGGAGCGAGGTGGAGGTGACGGTGCCGGACGTCGGGCCGCACGTCTTCCGCTATTCGAGCAGCGACCGGGAGAAGAACGTCGGCTTCTGGATGGCGAAGCTGCATCGCGAGGTCCAGGCGTTCGCGCATGAAGTGGTCCGGGTGGCGGGGTCGTTCCCGAGGCTGGTGATCGCCAACCCGGCGCTGAGGGCCGGGTATGCGAAGATGGTCGAGCATGAGGTCTTCCGGGTCATCGACGGGAGCAGCGCTCCCGAACCGACCCGGGAGGACGAGCCGATGACGCTCGACGCCGCCGCCTTCGCCCAGGGGGTGCCGGAACTGGTGGCGGCGCAACTGGTGAGGGACGTGGTCGAGCCTCGCGAGTTCGACGAGTTCTGCCGGGACGACCGGATCACGATCCGCAACGGCCCGCGGATCTTCCGGATTTCGAGGAAGTCGCACGCCTTGATCGAGGTCTGGAAGGCCGATGGTTATGTCGGCGAGGCGAGGCTCTGCGTGGTGTTCAAGGACCCGGGGATGCCGCCGTCGGATGAAGTAGTGATGAAATATCTGCTGGCGAAGCATCAGCCGGACATGCTCTGGAAGGTCGGCGTGCGGTTCCCGGCGCCGACGGGGCGATTCGACGCGCCGGTGCCGAGGCGGTGGCACTCGACGCCGTGATTTGTGCAGTGTGATCGGCGGGGCTTGAGACTGGCCTTACGATCGTGACGGTCGTACCGCTTCCAGTCAAACCTGGAGGGATCCGGGTGCCCCGGGTTCCGCGCAGCGGACCCGGGCGGAGTCGCATGGGCCTGCCGCTCCCCGGCCCGGGGTCCGCTGCGCGGAACCCGGGGCACCCGCCGAAACACCGTGAACCCACCGGATTCGACTGGAAGCGGTACGACACAAGAACCGACGGGGGCGTAGCAATCGGCCGGGCGAGGGAACGAGCGGCAGCCCCTTCCCGCGGATCGACGGATCGGCAATCATGGGGCGGCAGCGTGGACGGGCATTGTGGCCGGGGTGTGGGTGTCCGGGCGGGAGGAACGATCGAGATGAGTGACAATCCGTATGAGGCGCCGCAGTCGATCGGGCGACCGGTGGATGAGGCGGTGGGCGTGCGGGGCGGGTCGCGGCAGGATCTGAGGAAGGTGGCGACGTATCAGAAGGGGATTCTGGTTTGCATCCTGCTCTACTTCGGCGTGATGGTCGGTCAGTTCGTCTTGCCGCCGGATCTGGCCATCGCGATGGCGTTCGCGGTGATCGGGGTGGGGCTGGCGTCGATGGTGTTCATCTTCCTGCTGGCGATGAAGGTGTACAGCACGGGGTTCGGGATCGTGCTGGGGATCGGGGCGTTGCTTCCCCTGATCGGATTGATCATCCTGCTGATGGTCAACGGGAAGGCGACGCGGATCCTGAAGGAGAACGGGATCCACGTCGGGTTGCTCGGGGCGAACCTCTCTCAGATTTGAAGTGATTTTGCGGGCCCAGGCGATCGCGCCCGGCGAGACGAGCGAGTTTCCATCATGCCGATGCACATTCCCGGGCCGACGCGGGTCGAAGCCGCGGGCAATCGACCGAAGCTCATCGATGAATACGTCGGTCGCGTGAACAGCGGGACCGACGGGGTGAGCATCGCCCACATGCGGAGCCCCTCGGGCTGGATCGAGCCGGGCCAGGTGCCGCAGTTCGACGAGTACACGATCGTGCTGAGGGGGATGGTCCGGGTCGAGCACCACGACGGGACGCTCGACGTGCATGCCGGGCAAGGCGTCTACACGCGCAAGGGGGAGTGGATTCGTTACAGCACGCCGGGTGAGGAGGGGGCGGAGTACATCGCCGTCTGCCTGCCCGCCTTCTCGCCCGAGACGGTCCACCGCGACCCGGAGTGACAGGGCCGATGGCGCTGCTGGCGGTCGATACCGGATTGCGGACCGGCCTGGCCCTGTTCGGCCGGGACGGCCGGCTCGCCTGGTATCGGTCGCAGCACTTCGCCAACCGGTCGACGCTCAAGCGGGGGGCTTACGGGCTGTTCGGCTCGATCGGGCCGCTCGATCGGGTGGTGCTGGAAGGGGGTGGGCCGGTCGCCGAGGTCTGGAGGCGCGAGGCGGATCGCAGGGGGATCGTCGTGCGGGTGATCGGGGCCGAGGTCTGGCGGGGGACGCTCGACGCCTTCGGCGACCGGCACCGGCCGAAGCGTGAGGCCGACGCGATCGCGCGGCGGGTGATCGAATGGTCGGGGGCGTCGAGGCCGACCTCGCTGCGGCACGACGCGGCCGAGGCGATCTTGATCGGGCTCTGGGGGGTGATCGAGGCCGGCTGGCTCGACGGGCCGCCGGCCGAAGTGCTGGGGTAACGGCCGAGATCGGTGCGGGGCGTCAATCGGGGATCGACGGCGCGGGAGGGATCTCGGCGGGGGGAGAGACGACGATGGGATCGCCCGAGGGGTGATCGCCGGTCGAGGAGGTGCGGCGGTCGATCCGATCGACGGTCTCGGCGAGGCGTCGCATGGTGGCTTCGATCGCGTCGATCCGACGGGGATCGGCTTCCGGGGCCGCGAGGATGCGGAGGTCGGGCCAGGAGACGACCGCGTTGTCATCGGCCTTCAGTGCCTGGGCGATGATGCGGGCCTCCTGCTCCGATCGCACCCGGATCTCGATCACGTCGGCCTGCAGGGCACCGGCCTGGACCTTGCCGGAGCCGTCGGCGCTCTCGTGGAGCAGGTCGAGCCGGCCGCCGTTGGCGCTGGCGATCCGGACGACCCCTTGCCATTGCGGCTCGACCTCGGCCGAGGCGGGGACGACGGCATCGAGGGTCCCGGGGGGGACCTCGATCGGCGTCGGGGTGTGAAGGTGACAAGGCCGATCGGGTTCGAACGCGGAGGAACCCGCTTCGAGTTCGACCGTGTCGGCGGCCTGGAGTTCGGCGAGTGCTTCGAGGACCCCCAACTCCTGCTGGGCGTCGCGGAGTTCGGATTCGAGCCGGGCGAGCTGCTGCGAGCGTTCGGCGATCAACTGGCGGAGTTCGAAGACAGCCTGGTCGATCTCCTGGAACTTCGAGGCGCGGAAAGCCCGGATCTGGTCGGCGAGGGTGGTGACGACGGGGGCTTCCGGGGTGTCGAGGGGGTACGGCTCGATCGGGGGAGGCGGGGCGACGGGCGGGTCATCGCTCGCCCGGGCCGAGGGGCCGACCAGCGCGATCGAGGTCAGGGCAAGCGCGGTGAGGGATCGGGCGATCCTTCCCATGGACATCCTCCTCCGTGAGCCATCACGTCTCGGGAATCGATCCGAGCTTCGCGGGGGGGACGATACGACGGATGGGGGATCGTGTCGAGGGTGATTGGTCGGGCGGAGGTTGGGGAGATCGAGGCTTGCGGGGCCGAATCAAGGGCGGCGAGACGGGGGGCGGAGGTCCTCGGCAACGAAGGGGATGTCCAGTTCGGTCGTCTCGCCGTCGCGGATCTCGACCTCGATGCGCCTGCGAAGGCCGCCGTCGGGGTGGTGGACGAAGAGGGTGTGACGGCCGGGGGGGAGGCCGTCGAGGCGGAACTGCCCCCGGTCGTCGGTGACGGTGTGAAACGGGTGGTCGAAGACGAAGACCCAGGCCGACATCGCCACGTGGACCGGGCAGCCGATCGGCACCGGTTGCCGGGCCGTTTGGAAGCGGTGGACGTACGAGCCGCCGGGGGGCGTGGTGACGTTGAAGCGGTTGGCGACGGTGGAGCCCGAGGCGGTGACGCCGTGATTCGCGACGTCGTTGTTGAGGAATTCGACCGGCCGGCCGGCCTCGACGGTGAGGACGTGGGGGAGGAACTCGAAATTGACCTGGTCGACGACGATCGGCTCGGCGTCGTCGGCAACGGGGGAGGACGATCGGTCGTCGATGGCGGCCCCTGCGACCCAGACGGCGGCCTCGCGGAGTCCCTTCGACTCGGGGTCGACCTCGACCGGCTGGCGTCGGGTGGCGGCCTCGGGGTTGAGCACGGCGGGGGGCAATGGGCCGGAGTAGGTGACGCGACCGGAGAGGGACCCGCCGTTCGAAGGGGGGGAGGCCGGGGTGTCCGACTCGTCGTCGAATGTGGCAAGGGCGATCGAGACGGCGAGCGGAAGCAAGGCTGAGGTCATCATCGACTCGGATTCCAAAAAGGGGGGGGGAAGGCGATCGAGATTACGAGGCGTTGAGCTGCCAGATTGCCAGGTTCAGGGCCGAGGCGAACGTGACCCAGAGCAGGTAAGGGACCATGAGCCATCCGGCCGGTCGGCTGACCCGGAAGAAGGCGATGAGGGTGGCCAGGATCGCCACCCAGAGGATGGCGATTTCGAACGCGGCCAGGTCGGGGCGTTTCAGGCCGAAGAAGAGGCCGGACCAGGCGACGTTGAGCGCCAGTTGCACCGCGAAGAGGACGAGCGGGACGCGACCGCCGGCCGACCATCCGGCGCGCCTCCAGACGAGCCAGGCGGCCACGGCCATGGCGGCGTAGAGGGCGGTCCAGACGGGGCCGAAGAGGGCCGAGGGCGGGGTCCATCGGGGCTTGGCCAGGGAATCGTACCAGGGCCCTGTCCCCTGGCCGGTGAGGACGCCGCCGATGCCGGCCGCCGCGAAGCAAGCGACCAGGAAGCCGACCAGGCCGAGGGCGGCCCGGGGCCCGGATTCGGGGCGTGGTGACTGGACGGGAGCGGCGGCGGTGTTCATGATCGGCTCGGCAGGCGGGCGGTCGATACGAACCCAAAACGGGGGCCAGGCTTGTTCCATCGTGGGGAGCCGGGCGCCAGTCCGTCAACCTGGGGATCGGAACCTGGTGGCGCGGAAGTTGCCGGGAGCCAGGAGAGCATCGGCGAGCGAGACGCCTTTGGGGTTCATGCCAGGTCACGGCGACGGTGGCCCCGGCGGGAAAGTCGGCCATCTTGGGGAGTCGGAATCCGTGCGAGCGTTGATCGAGCGAGCCTGGGAGCTGGGAGAGGGGATCGACCGGCTGGTCTTCGTGGCCATCCTGGTGGTGGTGGGCGGGGGATGGCTCTTCCTCGCCCTGGCCGACGAGGTGGTCGAGGGGGAATCGGACCGGTTCGATCGGGCGGTCGTGCGGATGTTCCGTACCGCGGAGGACCCGGGGGACGCGATCGGCGGACCCGAGATCGAGGAACTGGTGCGCGACCTGACGGCGCTGGGGGGGGTGGCCGTCATCACCCTGGTGACGGCCTCGGCCGTCGGGTTCCTGGTGATGGACCGGAAGGGGCACGCGGCCATCCTGGTCCTGGTGGCGACGGTGGGGGGGCAGTTGATCAGCAGCGGCTTGAAGGCGTATTACGACCGGCCGCGGCCGGAGATCGTGCCGCACCTGATGCACGCGGCCCGCGGGAGCTTCCCGAGCGGGCATTCGCTGCTGGCGGCCGTGACCTACCTGACGATCGGGGCCCTGATGGCGCAAATGGTCAGGAGGCGGCGGTTGAAGGTCTTCATCATCGGCGTGGCGCTCGTGATCACGATGATGGTCGGCGTGAGCCGGGTTTACCTGGGGGTGCACTACCCGACCGACGTGCTCGGGGGCTGGACGCTGGGCCTGATCTGGGCGACGCTCTGCTCGCTGGCGGCGCAGTGGCTGCAACGGCGCGGGATGGTCGAGCGGGAAATTGAGGTCTGACGTCCCACGGAATCGCCAAGGCAAAACGACCACCCGAGTCTCGCGCCTCGAAGGGGGGCGGGACCGCGGGTGGTCGTTTCGACTCGAAAAGGCGGGTCAGCCTGGGGGGAGTTGCGGGGAGTCAGGCGGTCGGCAGGTGGGCCGTCCCGGCCTTGGTCAGGAGGTAGCGGGAGTTGCCGGTTTCCTTGTTCTTGGCGCCTCGCTTGAGCAGCTTGCGGGTGATCAGCGCGTCGATGCTGCGCTGCTCGTTCTTGTTCTTCGGCTCGTAGCCGGTCTCGCCGGCGGCGTGGATGGTCTGCAGGAACTTGACCTGATTGTCGGTCAGCTTGACGGGGGCGGCCTTCTTGGCGGCCGGCTTCGCGGGAGAGCTTTTCGGAGCGGCCTCAGATGGGGTGGCGGTGGTGTTCTTCGACGCGCTCTTCCCTGCGTTCACCTTGGTCGACTTGGCAGGAGCCTTGCTGGCCTTGGCGGGAGCACCTTTCTTGGTCGTCGCCATCGCTGGATCGGGGCCTCACCGGAGAGATCGAGGAGTGCGTTCGGCGGACATTCGCCGACCATGCTGAATTGATCTATAGAGCGTGATATTACTAAAGTCAAGATCGGATCAGGCTTCAAGATGATCGGCGCTCGGGTCGGAGCGGTCGGGTCGAGTTTGCCGGGTGAGAGGCCGAGGGATTCCGGTGCCGCCGCCTTGATGTCGGAGCGTGTGGGTATGTCGAACTCGGGCATCTTTCGGCCGGAGGGGGTCGGTCGCGGGATGGGTCGGGGGGCGGGGGCCGGATGGGCGGGGGACCCTCGACGATCGACCGCCGGGGGGCGAGGTGCGGGTCGACGGGGAGTTTGCCTTGTCGAGTCGGGACCGATCTGATAGGTTTCGGCCGAGCACGAGGACTCGGCGCCACGGACGGACCGACGCTGTTGAAGGAGTCGACACCATGACCGGCATCGAAACCGCTTCTCATCCCGCCCTGGGCTCGTCGTCGCGATCGGGCCGGCCCGCCGCCATGGGCCTGGCGACGCGGCTGCGGCTGACGGTGAAATACTGGCTCTGGCCGGGGATCAACTGGGTGAGCCGCGACAAGGCGGCGGTGGTCTCGATGCTGCAACGGGGGACGCCCGAGGCCCCGGTCCGGACGCTCGATTGCGGCTGCGGCAACGCCTACTTCGCCCACGAGGCCGTGAAGCGGGGGGCGACCTGCCTCGGGATCACGATCCACGAGTGGGAACGCCAGTCGTGCGAGGAGATGGCGGCGTTCCTGGGCGAGGCGGGGGAGTCGATGGAGTTCCGCGTGCAGCGGCTCGACGACCTGGCCAACGACCCGGAGGCGCGGGGGTCGTTCGATCAGGTCTTGCTGTTCGACGTGATTGAACACATCCGCGACGATCGGGCCGCGATGCGGCAGATCCGGGCCCTGCTGAACGACGACGGCCTGGTCTACATCTCGACCCCCGACCGCGACTACCAGGCCAACGCCGACCACCTGCGCGTGACCCGCACCGAAGACGGCTGGCACGTCCGCAACGGGTACACCCTGCAGCAGCTGGAACGCCTGATGGACGACTGCGGCCTGGAGGCGGTCGACCACCTGCGGTTCGGCACCCTGGGATCGACGATCGTCACCCGGATCCAGCACAAGGTCTTCCGGTCGGCCATCCTGCCGATGACGGTTTTGACCTTCCCGCTGTTGAAGCTGATCGCCTGGCTCGGCTCGCCCTGGAAGGACCGGCACACGGTCTTCGTGCTCGCCCGCAAGCGGAGTGACGAGGAACTGGCCGCGAGGGCCTGAAGGCGGTACGGTCGGACGTGTGCTGAGTCTGGCTTGCACGGGTCCACCACAACGGGCCAGGGGCGAACGGCGAGGGCCGGTCGCGTCGTTTGCGGGCGTGCACTCGCGATCGGCGATGCCGGGCCGGGGAGGCCGCACCGATGGGACTGCTTGCGCGGCGGTTGCGAGACCGATGGGGGCTGCTGGGGCTCGGGGTCCTGGTCGTCTCGATGATGGTTGGCCTTAGTCGGCCGATCGGGGCGGCGGTGGAGGATCGGGTGGAGGTGCTGCGCGACCCGTGGGGCGTGCCGCACGTCTTCGCCGAGACGGACGAGGGGGCGATGTTCGGGCTCGGCTCGGCCGTGGCCGCCGATCGGGCCTTCCAGATGCACCTGACCCGGCGGATCATGCAGGGGCGCCTGGCCGAGACGATCGGCAATCAAGCGCTCGACGGCCGACGGGAATCGACGCTCGACCTCGACCGGAAGAACCGGACGTTCGATTGGGCACGCGCGGCGGATCGGGTCGTG
The DNA here is from genome assembly GCF_040717455.1 of Tautonia sp. JC769. NCBI lineage: Bacteria > Pseudomonadati > Planctomycetota > Planctomycetia > Isosphaerales > Isosphaeraceae > Tautonia > Tautonia sp. JC769. Next base: position 63,688 of record NZ_JBFEFH010000031.1, on the reverse strand, counting down.
GCGGGGCTCGATGAGGAGACGAGGGGGCTGCTGGAGGCCTATTGCGCCGGGGTCAACGCGGCCTGGTCGGAGCGAGGGGATCGGCTCGACCCGCTTTTCGCGCGTTACGAGACGGAGCCGGAAGCCTGGACCCCCGCCGATTGCCTGCTGGCCTGGTGGCACCTCGGCCAGTTCTTCGCGACCGACGGCACCCGGGACCTGATCGCCTGGCGGAACCGGGATCGGGACCGGGGGCGATTCGACCCGGCGGCGATCGAGCCGGACGACTCGGCCGCGGTGATTCAGGCCGATGCGATCGACCCGGCCTGGCTCGGTCGGGTCCGCGCGTATCTCCGGGAGCAGGGGTTCGAGCTGCCGGACGAGGGGGAGCCGGAGCCGACGCCCGGAGGGCCGGAGGGGCCGAGCTTCAGCCATGCCTGGGCCGTGGGAGGGGAGCGATCGACGACAGGATCGACGGTCCTGGTGAGCATGCCGCAGACTGTGGTGGCGAATCCGCCGTTGTTTTACGAGTGGCACGTGGTGGGGGAGACCTTCAACGCGAGGGGGATCGGCGTGCCGGGCAGCCCGGCCCTCCTGATCGGTTTCACGGATCGGGTGGCGTGGGGCCTGACCGCCCTGGGGGCCGATCAGGCGGACCTGTTCCGCCTCCAGACGAGCCCCGACCGCCCCGACTCGTATGCGGTCGATGGCGAGTGGAGGGAGATGGAGGTCCGCGAGGAGACGATCCTCGTGAAGGGGGGCGAGCCGGTCACGTTGACGGTCCGGGAGACGCACCTCGGCCCGGTGGTGACGGAGTTCGCGTTTGCGAATGAGGGCGACGGTGAGGTTGCCTTGCGTCGCGTGCCGCTCTGCGACGCGGAGACCGAGACGATCGCGGCCGCCGTGGCGATGATCCGGGCGGACGATGCCGAGGGGTTCGACGAGGCGTTGCGCGACTGGCGGTTCCCGTCGGCGAACATCGTCTTCGGGGACAAGGGCGGGACGCTCGGGTATCGGACGATCGGCGCGTTCCCGATGCGGTCGCCGGAGACGGAGGGGGGAGGATCCTGGGCCTTCGACGGCTCGACGGCGCGGTCGGAGTGGCTCGGCTTCGTGCCGCACGAGCTGGCGCCGCACCTGATCGACCCGGCGTCGGGGGTCCTCTTCAGCGCGAACCATCGGCCGATCGACAGCGTGTATCCGATTCCGCTCGGGATCGCGACCGGGTCGCTCGGGGATACGGTCCGGTCGTGGCGGCTCCGCGAGCTGTTGACCCCGGACGAGGCGGCGCCCTTCTCACCCGAGGCGGTGCGGGCGATGGCGGATGATCCGGTCAACCCGGCGCGGCGATCATTGGTCAGGTTGGGGCTGCACCTGAGGGATCGAGAGGGGGCGGACCTGGCACCCGAGGCGATCCAGGCGCTCGACCTGCTGGGGCCGTGGCTCGATCGGGGGGCGAATTCGCAGCGGGAGGACCCCGGGACGCCGGTGGCGCTGGAGCTTTCGACCTTCTTCCGGATCATGGCGACCCCGCTGGCCGGGGAGTACGGCGGCGGCGAGTCGGGCCTGTCGCGCTGGCTCCGCGAGGCGATCGGGCGGATCGAGGGCGATCCGGCGGCTCGGCTGCGGGAGGAGGAGCGGGCGTTCGTCGAGAACGCCCTGGTCACGGCATGGGAAGCCGCTACGGCCCGTTACGGCGAGGATCCGGCGACCTGGACCGAGGGGTTGCGCATTGCATTGACCGAGCGGGTGATCCCGTCGCACCGGGGGCTGGATCCGCTGCCGCCGATCGCCACCGACCGGGACGAGACGGTCCCCCCCCTGCCCTGCCCCGACGGCGGGACGATCCGATCGGACGTGCAACGGGCCTACGTCCAGTTCGTCAGGCTGGACGACCCGGATGCGTCGCAGTCGCTCCTGCCATTGGGGGGCGTCGAGGGAAATTCGGACGCGACCCGGGCGTTGTGGGCCGAGGGGGAGCTGCATCCGGCCCCCCTGTCGCGGGAGGCCGTCGAGCGGATTGCGGTGGATCGGGCCGTCTTGATCCGGGCGGTCGAGGAGGCCGGACGATGAGCCGAAGCCCCTCGCCCGGCCGATCGGGGTCAGTCGTCGGAACCGGCGGCCTGCGGCTGGGCCTGCTCGACCCACTTCTCCCAGCCGACCGGCTGGGTCCAGGCCTGGGCGTGCTGGCCTTCGAACGAGGGGTTCTCGGGCGGGAGGCTCGACGTGATGACGGCCCGGACGTACAGCTCGTCGCCTTGCAGCTCGTAGCGGGCGTGGGTGCCCTCAACGGTGGCCAGGACGGTGCCGAGTTCGTCGGGGTAGCGGCCGGTGACGTCGAGGGGGTTGCCGTCGGCGTCGAGGACCGGCTCGGCGGTCGGGTCGATGTCGTCTCGGGTGCCGATGAATTCGATGGTGTAAGAGGCGTCCGGGTCGGGGGCGACGGTGATTTCGATGACGCCGGACTCGGCGTCGTAGCGGACGTCGTCGAGTGTGACGCCGCTGGAGGCGTAGAAGTCGCCGGACTCGATGGCGTCGATGATCGACTCGGGGGTCAGGTGCCGGGCGCGGACCATGACCCAGCCGCGGCCGGGGGAGGAGCCGTCGACGCCGAAGTAGTTGTGCGAGTCGTCCGTGCCCAGGCCGGCCAGCGGGGGGGCCTTGAGCACGGCGATCCGCAGGGTGTTGGCGATGTCCCAGAGGCGTTCGACGGAGGCGTGGGTGTCGTCCCCTTCGTGATGGACGCCGGGGTGCCCGTTGTAGACCTCGACGAAGCGTTCGCTCACGGCCTTCGCCAGTTCCTCGGCGGTGACGGCGTAGCCGAAGTTCGGGTGGTTCAGGTGGGTGAGGATGCGGATGCCGAGCCGCCGGGCCTGCTCCTCGGCGGCCTTGAGGTTGTTCTCGATGACCTCGACGACCGAGTCTCCCCCCTGGGGCGGGAGGTATTCGAGCAGGTTGCTGGCGTTCATGTGGATCGGCTTCCGCTCGAAGCGGTCGGTGATCTCCTCACCCTGGATCAGGACGAAGCGGCCGGCCTGCTCGGACAGGGCGCGGTATTCGGTGAGGGGCTTGAGGCGGATCTGCTCGACCCCGTCGACCGTCCGCGTCTCGACCCAACTGCGGCCGAAGCGTTCGACATAGCGATCGAGGCCGCGGTTGCCGGAGCGGCGATCGACCTCGGCGCGGTCCATCCAGCGGGCCCCCTGGCTCAGGACGTTGTGGTCGGAGAGGGCGAGGAAGTTGTAGCCGTGGCGGGCGTACCAATCGACGATCATCTCGGGGAAGTCGTTGCCGTCGCTCCAGAGGGAGTGCGTGTGCAGGTTCCCCTTCCACCAGCGGAGGGGGGGATCGGCCGGGACGGCCGGGGGGGCGTCGTCGTCGGCAATCGCGGAGTCCGCCGTCGGCAAAACCAGCAGGATTCCGAATGCCAGGCAGGTGAGAATGCGAAGCGCGAGGGTCATGCCAAAACCTCTGGGGAGTGCGCACGGGGGGAGGTGTGGGGGGCCGGATCGACGGGTCGGCAGTCGATCCGGAGTTCAGGAGAGCCGGCTCGCACCCCCGTTGTCAAGGCTCTGGACGGGGCGCGCCGCTCACATCCGGATCGTCTCGATGACGTAGATCTTGGCGTCCGGCTCGCCGCCGAGGCCCAGGTCGCTCTGGAATCGCCAGAGGTGGCGGAAGCCCTCGACGGGGGGCTGATCGAAATCGGCCATCTTCCCCCGCAGGCGGGTCTGGGCGTCGTCGGTCATCCCTTCGACGACCAGCCGGCCGGCCCAGGCGACCAGGCAATCCTTGATCGTCGGCGCCTCGATCTGCTGCGCCTGCGACTGACCCCGGTGAACCGTGATGACGGTGACGAACATCGACTCTCCTTCGATCCGGGGTGCCGGACGAAGTCGCCGATCACCCCACACAACCGCAACCCTGAAACGGGGTTGCCGGAATCCTCTCATCCCGTTTTTACCGATCGATTGTCAAAATTGGTAGGACCGGATGACGATCTAGGGAAAAGACTTTAGGGAGACTCGTGTCGGGGCGGTCAGCGGGCGGTTTGCGTTACTGGATGCCCCGAAATGAGTTGTGGTGCGGAAGCGGTGCGGCGGGCCGGTGGTTTTCGAGGGTCGAGCAGGTGATGGCATCAGAAATGCTCCTAAGACGGTTCCCTTCAGAACGCTCCTCTCGAATTCCCCCCGATAGGCGTTCGACTCAATTCCCGGAGAGGTCGGCTCTCCGGCAAACCGACATGCCAGGACGTGCGGTCGGTCATCGGAAGACAGGGAGGTCGACGATGATGGTCCGAAGGTTGTCGCTCATCGTCCCGATTCTTTCCGCCACGGTGGCGGTGAGCACCGCTTCGGCGCAACCTCGCCAGGAAGTCGGCCCCTGGAGTTCCATGGAGCGCGCCGGAGAGACGCTCCAGGATCGCCAGGAGCGCCGGAGCGAGGTGGCCGAGGAGGCGTATCCGAACGCGTTGGCCAGGCATTCGGAACGCCTGGAGCAGGACGAACCGCTGCTCCTGACCCCCTTCCGGATCGGCGGATGGGCCGACGCCCCTGTGACGATCGGCTTCTTCGGGCCGGTGGCCGCGGCCTCGACGCCGGCCGCGGCCCCGACGCCGATGGAGGTCCCTTCGGAGCCGTTGCCCGCCTCGGCCCCGGTCGCTCCCCCGCTCCCGGCCGTGGTGTCGGTGGCGTCGTCGGCCTCGCCGGCATCCTCGCCCTCGCCCTCGTCCTCGTCGGTCGTGCCGTATCAGCCGCTGGTGCTGGGGTCGTTGTTCTCGGGGGAGCTGACCCACGCCTCTCGCCCGTCGCGGTCGACGCGGCCGACCCTGGGATTCCGGCTTGAATCGGTCGGGTCGGTCGCCAATCCGGCCCCATCCAGGCCGTCGCCCGCGTCCCCGCCGGCCCCCGAGTCGAAGCCCGCCCCCCAGCCGACGCCCGCTCCGGTGCCGACGCCCGCCTCGGCTCCGGCCCCAGAGCAGGCGCCGGCCCCGACGGTGGCCTCGGCTCCGACGCCGGCCTCGGCCCCCGCCTCGGCCCCGCCGACCACCCCTCCGCCGGTCGCGACCCCGGCCCGGACCAGCCCGGCCGATGCCTTCCTCAATTTCACGGAGGGGCCGTACCCGGCGGCGCATCGGCTGGCCGAGGGGAACCCGGCGGCCTGGTACGCCAGCCCGGTGGTCTCGGACCTGCTCGGCCGGGCGCCGAACGACTCGGAGCGTTACGAGTTCAAGACTGACGTCCTCTCGAAGGTCGAGGAGAGCTTCCGCAAGAGCGGCCTGGAGGTCGACCTGACGCTCGAGCCCGGCTCGGCGGCCCATACGCTGAGCGTCGTGTCGGGGGCGCTCGCGGTCGACAACCCGGAGGCCATCGGGATTGCCGACATCGGCGGGGATGGCTTCACGTTCCTCGACAACTTCGCCTCCAGCTCGATCGCGACGATGAACGACCTGGAAACCGCGGTCGCCAACAACATCTCGCACGAGCTGATGCACGCCTTCGGGGTCGACTATCACGACGAGTCGGGCACGACCATCGACTCGGGGCGGATCAACTGGAACCTCTTGACCAGCAACGACCTGGAATTCAGCGACGAGGCCGTGGGCCTGCTCTCGTCGAGCGAGTTCCAGCGGCGATGGGACGACGGCCTGCTGCTGGCCAGCCATCAGCTCGCCGGTCACGGCAACGGCTGCTCGTGCCATCCGAACGGTGCCCTGGCCACGCCCGAGCCGGCCACGCTGGCCATGTGGACCTTGACCCTGGTCGGGGCCTCCTGGTCGGGCCGGCAGTGGCGCCGGCGCCGGGCCTGAGCGGGGGCGACGAAGGGGGGGGAGGCGTCGCTCATCGGGGCGACGTCGCGGTGATCGAGGCAGGGCCGGGCGCGCCGCGAGGCGGGGCGTCCGGCACGAGCACGCTCAGGGCTTCGATGGTGAAGCGGCACGGGCGGTTATCGGGCTGCAGGCGGATGGCATCGACCGGCTCCCCGATCCAGACGGTCGTCGAGCGGTCGGGGCCGGTGGGCAGGGCCCAGGCGGCGTATTCCTGGTCGGCGGGGAAGCGGTCCTGCCCGGGGCGTCTCCACGAGAGCTTGAAGTGCGCGAATTCCCCCTCGGGGTTCGCGTGGCTGTAGCGAAGCCGGATGCCCGCGATGGTCCGGGGGGGGCCCGGCAGCTCGAATACGACCTGGGGGTCGACGCCGACGGATTCGATCGTGCGGCCGTCCCAGCGGGCCTGCTGCAGCCGGAGCGGCTCGGGGTCGATCGGGACCTCCCGCAGGGGAGGGTCGGGGGCGATGCGGCCGAAGGGGGCGATTCCGGACTCCTGGAGCATCGCGAGGTCTCGGGTCAGGTCGTCGTGCGTCGGGTAGAGGAACGGCGTGTGCCGCCGCACGAGGAGGAACCGAGGGACACCGGCGTGGAGGTCGTTGAAGAACGACTCGGACCGAGCCCTCGCGGATCGGCCGGCCTCGAGGGCCGCTCGCGTGTTCGGCCAGAGCAGGGCGAGGAGCAGGCAGAAGAGCGTCATCGGCACCAGGCGGCGGGTCGATCCCGGCCCGAACAGCTCGAAGGCGAGGGCACCGATCAGGATGGCCGGCGAGGCCATGGTGACGTACCGCTCCTGGGCTCCCGCCAGTGCTCCCAGCCCGGAACGGCCCCAGGCGGTGCCGAGCGAGAGCATCGCCATCGCCCCCAGGCAGCAGAGGAGGCCGAGGGCCCGTGCCCGGTCGCCCGGCCGGACCAGGGCCGATCGCGCGAGCACGACGAAGGCGGCCGCCATCAACGCGACGACGATGCCGCCGCCCGTCAGGCCCAGTTTCATCCCGCCGGGGCCCAGGCCGGTCCCGAGGAATTGCACGGTGGTGCGGGCGATGGCCCAGGGGCCCGGCGGCTGCGGATGGTGCGCCGAGCGTTCGTATCCCACGAAGTAAAGCATCGACAGCGCCAGCGAGGCCGAGGCGGCGAGTCCGAGCACCAGGGCCCTGGTCCGGGCATGGGGCTCGTCCGACCTGGCATGCGCGCAGGCCACGCCGAGCAGCCAGAGCGCCGGCAACGGGACCAGCGCGACCCCCGCCGCATTGCAGAAGGGGAGCAGGAGCAGGGCCGTCGCGATCGAGAGGCCGCGAGCGAGGCCCGGGAGCCCCGGTTTCAGGGCGATGAGCAGCCAGGCGATCCCCCCGAGCGTGACCGGCAGGATGTAGGAAAGCGACATGTTCCAGATCAGGTTGATGTGATGGGCGAGGCTGAGCAGGAGCACCGGATAGAGGGCGTCGGAATACTGCCTTCGCTTCCTCGCCAGGCCGAGCATGATGGGTGCCAGGGCCGCGAGGGTGGCCAGCAGGGCGACATTGACGAGCATCCCCGCCCGGAAGTCGTAACCCGTGAGCTGAAACGCCGAGAGGAGCAGCAGCCGAGGCAGGACGAGCCGATGCTCGCTGTGCAGCGACCAGAGCCAGCCGAGGCTCAGGGGCTGGTGGCCGGTGAGGACCGGGATCACGTCGTAGTCGTCCCAGATGGGGACGCGGGGGCCGAACGCCGACACGAAGCCCAGCGCCATGGCCAGCAACACTGCCCAGGCGAGCCAGAGGAACGCGCCGCTGCCCGGCTCGCCCCGCCGGCGATCGGCGGCGAGGGGGGGCGATTGGCCGTCGGGATCGCGGGCCGGGCGACGTCTGATTGCGGGCAAGGGGCACCTCCTCAACTCGACGACACGGGAGGGGCGGGATCGAAGAACGCCTTCGAATCGCGGAGGGACGGGGTTCGGGGGCCGGCGGCCTCGGCTCGGGCGAAACGACCTGTCTTCGGGGGCGGTTGTGGGCAACAATGGCGCCAAGGCAGAGGCCCGCGACCGGGGTCGAAGGTGACCGCCCAGGCACTCCCGAACAATCGGCGAATTTCAAGGGGATTCTCGCATGAGGATACGCATGGTGTCGATGGCCCTTCTCGTGCTGGGGATCGGGGCGGTGGTCAGGGCGGGCGACGATGCCTCGACACCGGCTGGGGCTCCGGCTCCGGCTCCGGCTCCGACTCCGACTCCGGCCCAGGTTCCTGCTCCTGCTCCTGCTCCCGCGCCTGCATCGGGGCTGGTCGATGGTCGGTTTGGCCAGGCGCTCGATGCCCGCAAGGGGGGCACGATCGCCCCGGCCGACGATCGGTTCGAGCGGCGTCCGCTGACGGTCGAGTTGTGGGCGCAGTTGCTCGATCGAGGGGCCGGCGCGGTCCTGCTCTCGCACGAGGCACCGACCTCGGGGTCGCACTGGGAGCTGGTGATCCTGCCCGACTCGGCCGAGCTGGCCTTCCGGGCACCGGGCCTCAGCCCCGCGCTGATCACGGCGGACGGCTCGATGGGGGACGGCCGGTGGCATCAGGTCGCCCTGCTGCTCGAATCAGGCCGGGTGCGGCTGATCGTGGATGGGGACGTGAGGGCCGATGTCAACGTGGCCGAGCGCCCGGCCGCCCCCCCGCAGCGGAGCGGATTGGCCGTGGGGACTCGGATCGAGGATCGCAGGCCGAACGCGGTCTTGATCGACGACGTGCGGATTTCCGGGGGGCTTCGCGACATCGTGGCCGCGCCGACGACGGCGTTCGTGTCGGACGAGCAGACGATCGTGCTCTGGAATTATGACGAGTCCGAGGCCGAATATCTGGCCCGCTGGACCCCCGGAGGGGAGACGAATCAGCGGGGGCTGCCCTATCCCCACAAGTTCGGGGCCTACGAATTCCAGGAAGACCCCGACTGGATCGACGGCCGCTGGCAGGCCACCGACAAGGGGCCGTTCGTCAGCCATTCCACCCAGATCCCGCGGCGCCAGCTCGGGCCGAAGACGCTGACCCTGTTCCTGGGGCCGGATCGCTCGACCACGGCGGTCTTCGATCAGGAGCGGTGCGGGATCGTGGCCGGGTTGACCGAGTCGACCTGGACGACCGACCCCATGCGCTTCGGCCTGCTCCGCAAGCCGACCCTCGACGGGATCGTGCATCATTATGTGTCGCCGGCGAAACTCTGGCGCACTCCGCCCGGCAGCCCGTCGGCCGGCCCCCAGCCGGTGGAGCCGAAGGACCTGGACTACCAGGGGTTGAGGCTGCACGGGGATCAGGTAGTGCTGATGTCCCGGGTCCTGGATGGGTCGGTCGCGGAGATGTGCCGGGAAGTCCGGCAGGGCGAGACGGTGGCGGTCGCCCGGTCGATCAGGGCGAAGGAACTTTCCTCGGCCGCCTGGCTGACGCTGGCCGAATGGCCGGTGACACCGGATCGGTGGCGGGAAGGGAATCTGAGCCTTGCCGTCGCGGCCACGGAGGACGGGATAGCCTTCGCGGCGGCCGTTCGCCCGGAGGTCGGCACCACCCCGCTGATGATCCGGGGCGGAGACGTTTGCCTGCCCATCGACGCCGGTGCGGACTGGTCGGGCGGGGTCATGCTCTGGTCGGGGCCGGCGGAGCAACTCGAAGCCTTTCTGGCGATGGCCCGATCGGAGGAGATTTGCCAGGACCTGGAACCGTTGCTTCAGCCCGGGCCGAGCCGCTGGGGTGAACCGATCGTCACGACCGGATCGGTGGGGGCCGACGATGGGCAGTCGCCGTTCGTGATCGATACGATCACGGTCCCGTACGACAACCCGTTTCAGGCCCTCTTCTTCATCACGGCCTTCGACTTCTTCCCTGACGGCTCGGCGGCGCTGGCGACCGCTCACGGCGATGTCTGGATCGTGCGGGGCCTGGACCGAGACCTCCGATCGGTCTCGTGGCAGCGGTTCGCCACCGGGCTTTATCAACCGCTGGGATTGAAGGTGGTGAATGGGTCGGTGATGGTGCTGGGGCGCGATCAACTGACGAGACTGGTTGACGAGGACGGGGACGGCGAGGCCGATCGCTACGAGTCGTTCAATCACGACCTGGTCATTCAAGGGCTTGATCACGCCTATGCCATGCGGTTGGAGACGGACACCGAGGGAAATTTCTACTTCCTCAAGTCGGGGTCGGGGCCTCACGGGAGTGCCTTGATCAAGGTGACGGCCGACGGCTCGGAGTTGTCGGTGGTGGCCCGAGGGTTCCGGCACCCGTACGGCATGGGAATCGGCCCCGGGGATCAGATCACCGTGGCCGACAACGAGGGGAACTGGGTGCCGTCGTCGAAGATCGACCTGATTCGCGAGGGCGGGTTTTACGGGTATCTGGCCGGCGCGCCGGAAGCCCCCGAGGGGGTCGTGCCCGATCGGCCGCTCTGCTACATCCCCAAGGTGGCCGATAATTCGAGCGGCGGCCAGGTCTGGTACACGGGAGACCGCTGGGGGGACTACCATCAGGGCGGGATGCTCCACCTCTCCTGGGGGCGTTGCACCCTGCACGCGGTCTTGCAGGAGGAGATCGAGGGGGTTCACCAGGCGGCGACGGTGCGATTCCCGGGCCTGACCTTCCTCTCGGGATCGGGCGAGGCGGGGTTCCATCCGATCGATGGCCAGTTGTATGTGGTCGGCCTGAACGGTTGGCAGACGGGGGCGGCGGCCGACGGCAGCTTCCAGCGCGTCCGGTACACGGGGCGGCCGATCCACATGCCGGCCGCGCTGAATGTGTTCGAGGACGGTGTGCTCCTGACCTTCTCCGAGCCGATCGACGCGGCGATCGCCTCCGACCCGAGGCGATACCGGGCCGAGCGGTGGAATTATCGCTGGCTGAGCACCTACGGATCGTTCCACTACTCGGCGGCCGATCCGTCCCGGATCGGCCACGATCCGGTGATCATCCGATCGGCGGAGCCGCAGGAGGATGGGCGGAGCGTCTTCCTCCGGATCGACGGCCTGAAGCCCGTCGATCAGTTCTGGCTGGCGACCGACCTGGTGGCCGAGGACGAATCGCCGCTGCGCTTCGACCTCTACGCCACGATCCACGCGCTTCGGGACGCGGAGACGCGGTCGCCGTGATCGCGGCCCGTCCGCGAGGAGTCGAACTTAGAAGAGATCCTGGATGGGTGCCCCTTCGGCCAGGAGGCTGAAGGGGCGCCCCTGGCGATCGGTCGCTTCCAGGTCGTCGATGCCCATGGCCCGATAGACCGTGTGGGTGACATCCGCGGGGGTGACGGGCCGGTCGGCCGGATAGGCGGCGATCCGGTCGCTCGACCCGTAGGTCTGGCCGCCTTGGATCCCGCCGCCGGCCATGAGGACGCTCATGCAGTGGGTCCAGTGGTCGCGTCCGGCTCCGGATTCGCCGCCGGACCGGGGGTCGCCGATCCGGGGCTGGCGGCCCATCTCGCTGGTGACCATGACGAGCGTCTCGTCGAGCAGCCCGCGATCGTGCAGGTCGCCCAGCAAGCCGGAAATCGCCCGGTCGAATTCAGGAAGAAGATACTCTTTCAAGCAGTTGAAGTTGTTCCCATGAGTGTCCCAGCCGCCGGCGCTCTTGCAGCGATCGGCAATGGCACGGTCCTCGAGCCAGAAGACGGTGATGAACGGCACGCCCGCCTCGACCAGGCGTCGGGCCATGAGCAGGCTCATGCCGTTGGTCGAGTCGCCGTAGCGGTCGCGGACGGCCTCGGGTTCGTCGAGCAGGTCGAACGCCCGGGTCGTCGCGGAGGAGGCGAGCAGTCCCAGGGCCTTTTGCTCATGGGTCGCGTAGGTCTGGACGGCGCCGACCTGGTCGAGGTCTCGTCTCGCGTCGTCGATGGTGTCGAGCAGCGAGCGGCGGGCGAGCAATCGCGGGTGGTCGACGTCGGCCTGGAGCGTCAGGGCCGGCACCTGGAACGTCAGCGGGTGTTCGCGATCGCCCATCAGGTAGAGCGGGTCGTGTTCCACGCCGATCCGGGCGGCGAACTGGCCCGGGCGCGTATAAGGCGCTCGGCTCGGCTTGTGGGGCAAGGTGACGGCGTTGGTGAGGCTGGGGTGAGGCGGGCGTCGGGACGCGATCACGCTGCCCATGAAGGGCCAGTCGTCGGGCTGCGGGGTCCGGTCGTTCCCCATGCTGAGGAACGTCGGGTCGGGTTGATGGCCCGTCAATTGATAATAATAGCCCGCGTGATGGTCGTTGGTGGAGACGCAGCCGCCGACCGAGTTGATGACCGCGAGATGATGCGCGTGCTCGGCCAGCCGGGGCAGGTGCTCGCTGAGCCGGATGCCGGGTGCTCTGGTGGCGATGGGTCGGAACGGGCCCCGGAACTCGGCCGGGGCGTCGGGCTTCATGTCCCAGGTGTCGATGTGAGACGCGCCGCCGCACAGAAAAAAGAGGATGGTGGAGCGGGCGGTCCCGGCCGGTCGTCCGGGATCGGCCGCGTCGCGACCGATGGCCCGACCGGGGGCCCCGAACTGGAGGCCAGCGACTCCCATGCCCGACGCGACGAGGAACGTTCGGCGTGAGGTGCGTGCGCGATCAGAACCGATTCGGCGTGCCATCTGTCTCGTCTCCCGGCCCATCACGCTCGTCATGGGGTGTCGATCTCGTCGTCCCGTGGGGCTTGTGTGCGATTGTCCCCCGCGGGGTGGGGCCCGTCCACCCCGTGCCCGGGATTCGGGGGGATTCAGAACCAGATCTGGCAGCGGATCCAGAACAGGTCGCTGCTGCGTCGCAGCGTGCCGTCTCGCTCGTTCAGCAGGACGGGCGAACCGAACGCGGAGCGCTGCCAGTCGAAGTAAAATTTCAGATAACGGTTCGCGTACCAGTTGAAACCGATATCCGTCATCACGACCTCCCGGGTCCAGAGGTTCTCGTCCGCCAGGTCGTACTCGAAGACCTCGCTCCCGAGGCGGAGCTGGCTCACCCGGGCGAACACCTCGAGCGCCCCGGGGCCGTACAGGCCGCGTGAGGGCGAGAACGGCCGGAGCGGGACGATGGTGGTGCGGCCGTGCGGGGTCTCTCCGGTCAGGAATCGGGCGGCGGTGACGTGGTAGCCGACCACCGGGACGGTCGGCCGCAGGGACGATCCGAGCTTTTCATACTGATATCGACCCGCCTGCACTTCCGATTCGAACGACCATCCGCCCCCGTAGTAGGCCATGTGGAGCGCCCCCTGGAACCGCTCGCCGAACGACCGCACGTCTTCCTCGAAGTCGAGAAAATTGATGGAGGCGGCCGAGGCTTCTCGGCTGTTCTCGGTCGCCTGAATGGAGGTGCGCAGGGGCATGGGCCGCTCCGCGTCGTGGCGGACGGTGAGGCCCCCCGCGATCGAGCCGCCCAGGTTCAGGTAGCGGAGCCTCGGGAACTGCTCGCTCGTCAGGAACGGCCGCCAGTTGAGGTAGCCGACCGCTTCTCGGGTCGCATTGATGTCGGCAATGCCGAGCATCCCGCCGGAGAAGCCGCCGACGGCATACTCCAGGCGGCCATCGCGCAGATAGCCCCATCCCATCAGGCCGGCCTGCCGGGAGAGGCCGAAGTTCAGGGGGTAGAGCGATCGCTCCGGGGTGATGAAATAGGGTTCGAGGTGGTCGTACCAGTCGAAGCTGTACGGGACGAGCGATCGGCCGAACTTGATCTGGAACCCTTCGTCGAATCGGAAATTGACGAAGCCGTCGAGCAGGTCGAGCACCCCTTCCAGGCTGCGCTGGAAGGAGACCTCGTATTCGATGGGTTTGGTCAGATGGCCGGCGAGGTAGAACCGCGTGCGGGGCAGATAGAGCCCGCTGGTGGCCGGGTCGAGGTCGCCGGGGGCGAACGCCTTGAAGTCGACCTGATTGAGCACCCGGACGCCCAGGCTCAGTTCCTCGTCGGGGGTGAACAGCTCGAACCCCTCGCCGACCTTGCCGAGCAACCCGGGCTCGGTCCCCGGGGCGAAGATCGGGAAGGCGCGGCCGGGGCCGACGATGACGCGATCGAGGCTGTCCTCCTCGGCGGGTTCCGCGAAGGGATCCGGCTCCTCGGCCGATCGCAACACGGAGGCCTCGGCGGGGCTGACCTGGGCGTCGGTCGGCTCGTCGAGGCGATCGAGGAGCCCCTGATAGCGGCGCTCCAGCTCCTGGTAGCGTTGATCGCGTTCGGCCTCTCGGCTCAAAACGGCGTTGTACTGCTCCAGGAGACGACGGTTCATCTCCTCGAGCCGTTGGACCCGCCCGGCCAGGTCGTCGGGGGGGGCCTCAACATGAGTCCGGTCGGGCATGGGGGGGGCCTGAGGGCCGTCCTGAGCGGCCCAGGCCCTCGACATCGGCAAGCTCGATCCGAGGCAGAGCGCGAGCCAGGCGGATCGCCTCCAGTCGGTATGCGGCACGATGACTCCTCGACCCGACCGCGGCCCGATGCTCGGCTTCCTGGCGCCGAGGGAGAAGGAACGACCTGCGATCTTCCATCGGCAAGCAAGACTCGGCCGCTTGAGGCGGTTTTGCCGATTTTGCCGCCGGTGAGGCGTGGGGGCTTTGCAAGATGCTCCGGTCCTCGTGGTATCCTGGCGAGTTCGGGGATTCGGGTGGCCGATCGGTGCTCCGGGGGCTGGCTTCGTGAAGACCAAGGGTGAGATCGTCAGGGATTGGCTGCCGCGCTACACGGGGCGGCCCATCGACGGGTTCGGGGAGTATGTCCTGCTGACGAATTTCCTCCAGTATGTGGACCTGTTTGCGCAGCGGTTCGGCGTCGAGATCGAGGGCCGCGACCGGCCGATGCAATCGGCGGTGGCCGAGAACCTGACGATCCTGAACTTCGGCATGGGGAGCGCGATGGCCGCGACGGTCATGGATCTGCTCGCGGCGATCGAGCCGAAGGCGGTGCTCTTCCTCGGCAAGTGCGGCGGCCTGAAGAAGACGAAGCTGGGGGATTTCGTGCTGCCGATCGCCGCGATTCGGGGCGAAGGAACCAGCAACGACTACATGCCGCCGGAGATCCCCGCCCTGCCCTCCTTCCGGCTCCAGCGGGCGGTGTCGTCGGCCATCGTCCGGCACAACCGCGACTACTGGACCGGGACGGTATATACGACGAATCGGCGGGTCTGGGAGCACGACGCCGCGTTCAAGTCGTATCTGCGGAAGACCAGGGCGCTGGGGATCGACATGGAGACGGCGACGCTGTTCATCGTCGGTTTCGTCAATCATATCCCCAAGGGGGCGCTGCTCCTGGTCTCGGACAATCCGATGACCCCGGAAGGGGTGAAGTCGTCTCGGAGCGACCGGTCGGTTTCGGAGAAATACGTGATTCCGCACCTGGAGATCGGGATCGATGCCCTGATCGAGCTTCGCGATTCCGGCGAGTCGGTCAAGCATCTGCGGTTTGAGTAACGGTGCCGGGGAGTGACCAGGGCGATGTCGCGAGTGAGCGTCGAGATCTGCGTGGAAGGGCTTGCGTCGGCCCTGGCCGCCGGGGCGGGCGGGGCGAGCCGGGTGGAACTCTGTGAGCATCTCGCCGTCGGGGGGGTGACGCCCTCGGCGGGTGCCATCGCGCTGGCGTGCCGGTCGTTGGCCATCCCCGTGCATGTGCTGGTGCGTCCGAGGGGCGGGGATTTCGTCGTCTCCGCGGCTGAATTCGACGCCATGCGGCATGACGTGGCCGCGGCGCGATCTCTGGGGGCGGCGGGGGTCGTCTTGGGGGTGCTCGGGCGGGATGGGGCCGTCGATGCGGGGCGGACCGGCTTGCTCGTCGCCGAGGCGAGGCCGATGAGCGTGACCTTCCATCGGGCCTTCGACGAGGTGCCGGACCCGTTTGAGGCGTTGGAAACGCTCGTGGCGCTGGGAATCGATCGGGTGTTGACGTCCGGTCAGGCGGACTCGGCACGAGCAGGGAGCGCGCTACTGGCCGGGCTGATCGCCCGGGCCGGTGGGAGGATCGGAGTGCTGGCCGGCGGGCGGATCGGATTGGAGGATCTGCAACCGCTCATTCAACTCGGCCTGGACGAGCTGCACGTCGGCTCGGCCGCGTGTGAGGGCGGCCGGACCGACGCCGAGGCGGTTCGGAGGATCATGGACGCCGCCTCGGCGTGCGATCGGACCGATCGAGGGCCCTGAGCCTCCGGGGGCGAGCAATTGCGAGTCGGGCGCCTTGCGACGGGGAGTGATCGAGGGCATCCTGAGTGGGGCAGAGAACCCAACGGGCCCGAAATCGCCTGTCAAACCGAGAGACATGTCACGATGCGCTCATGCTGCTCGAACCCGGGATTCCTCCCTTCCGTGCCTGCGGCCCTGACGATCGGCCTGCTTGTCGCGTCGCTCGCGGGGCGGGCCGACGGGGGGGAGCGCCCGAACATTTTGTTCGCGATCGCGGATGACTGGTCGGCCGATCATGCGGGGGTGTATGGGTGTTCGTGGGTGCAGACGCCGTCGTTCGACCGGGTGGCGCGGGAAGGGGTCTTGTTCTCGCATGCGTTCACGTCGAACCCGAAATGCTCGCCGTGCCGGGCCAGCATCCTGACGGGCCGGAACACCTGGCAACTGGAGGAGGCGGCCTGCCACTTCGGCCTGTTCCCGGCGAAGTGGCCGGTGTACCCCGACCTGCTCGAAGAGCATGGCTATTTCGTCGGGTACACGGGGAAAGGGTGGGGGCCGGGCGACTTCCAGGCCGGGGGCTTTTCGCGGAACCCGGCGGGGCCGAACTTCAGCGAGCGTCGGGCCCGCCCTCCTCACCGGGCGATGTCGAACGTGGACTACGCCAGGAATTTCGAAGCGTTTCTCGAAGCTCGAGACGCCGACCGGCCGTTCTGCTTCTGGTACGGAGGGTTTGAGCCGCATCGCGATTACGAGGCCGGAGCCGGTCTGCGCGCCGGTCGCGACCCGCAAGCGGTCGAGGTGCCGTCGTATTATCCCGATCACCCCGCCATCCGAAGCGACTTGCTCGACTACGGCCTCGAGGTGGAATGGTTCGACACGCATCTGGGCCGGATGATCGACCACCTGGAGGCGATCGGAGAGCTTGAGAACACGATCATCGTGGTCACCTCGGATCACGGGATGCCGTTCCCTCGGGTGAAGGGGCAAATCTACGATCATGGGTTCCGGCTCCCGCTCGCGGTCAGGTGGGGGGCCAGGGTGGCGCCCGGTCGGACGATCGAGGATTTCGTCAACGTCCGCGACTTCGCCCCGACCTTCCTGGAGGCGGCAGGGGTGCCGGTGCCCGACTCGATGACGGGGCAGAGTTTCCTCAAGACCCTGGTCGGGGAGGGGTCGGGATGGGTGGACGCCTCGCGAAACCGGATGCTCATCGGCAAGGAGCGGCATGACCTGGGACGCCCCGACGACGTCGGCTATCCCGTCCGGGCCATCCGGACGCCCGAGTATCTTTACATTCACAATTACGAGCCGGATCGCTGGCCGGTCGGGAATCCGGAGACCTCGTACCCGAACTGTGACAATAGCCCGACGAAGACCCTGCTGACCTTCCGATTCGACGACTTCTATCGGCTTTGCTTCGGCAAGCGGCCGAGAGAGGAACTGTATGTGATTGCGGACGACCCGGATTGCGTGAGCAATCGGGCGTCGGACCCCGCGCTCCGGGCCATCAAGGAATCGCTCCGCGATGAGATGGAAGCGGCCCTGCAACGGGAGGGGGACCCCCGGATGTCCGGGCTCGGCTGGATCTTCGACACCTACGAGTACACCGGGGCGCGCCACCACTCGTTCGGCAACTGGTTGAACCACCACCGCCCGTGATCGTGCCGGGCCGCCGGGGGAGATGCTCCTCCGTGTCGCGGTTCGCGATCATCCTCGTTTCGTCCGGCGCTCCCGGTCGCGTACAGTAGAAGGGACGATGACTCCGTCAGGGGGCGGAAGCGGTCGGACCGAGGATGAGGCAGATGATGAGGGAATCACTGACGGCCGGTGCCCGGCGCGTGCTCGATCGCGCCGAGCAGGTGGCGAAGGCTCGGCGATCGGAAACCGTCGAGCCGATCGATCTGCTCGCCGCGCTGGTCGGGGAGGCCGAGAGCCGGGCCGCGGCGATCATCGCGGAGTTCGGCATCTCGCTCGGCGACCTCCAGCCGATGGGCGCCGCGGTCGAGGGCGGGGACGACAAGCCTGGAGACCTGAGCCCGGCCGAGGTCGATCGGGAAGGTCTCCCCCACTCGCACGCGGTGCGGTTGACGTTGACCGAGGCGACCATGCGGGCCCGATCGCTCGATCGATCGCAGGAGATCGGGACGGAGCACCTGCTGGTCGGCCTGCTCGGATCCGGCGACCCGGTCGCGGCGCACCTGATGGACGCGGGATTGCAGGCGGATGTCTTGATGGAGCGGATCGCCGGGGTGAATGCCATCGACTCGGGGCCGATCCCCATGTCGGAGGACCTGCCGGCCCCGGTGCTGGCCGATCCGGGGGAGGTCTCCGACCTGGCCCGCATCCTCGACGCCTCGGCCAATCGCGCCCGGGAAGGGCTCCGGGTGATCGAGGACTACACGCGATTCGTGCTCGATGATTCCGGCCTGACCCGCCGGCTGAAGGACGTCCGCCATCGGTTCGGCGAGGCGATCCGGGGGTTCGACCCCGACTGGCTCATCACCGCTCGCGATACCCCGGGCGACGTCGGGACGCACATCATGGCCGGCGACGAGGGGGCCCGCGAGCACCCCCGGGCCGTCTTGACCGCCAATTTCAAGCGGACGGCGGAGGCCCTGCGCACCCTGGAGGAATACACGAAGGTCTTCGATCAATGGCTCTCGGGACGATTCGAAGTCTTGCGTTATGACGTCTACACCCTGGAAAAGCGGGTGATGGCGGCCGTGGTGGCCCGCGGGGGGCTGGAAGCGGCCTGGTTGTATGTGCTGGTCGGCGGGCTCCCGACCCTCGGCGACCTGACCTGGATCGTCGAGGAGGCCATCGCGGGGGGGGCCGACGTGATCCAGTACCGGGAGAAAGGGCTGCCGGATCGGGTGATCCTGCAGCGGGCCCGGGAGGTCCGCATCCTGACGGCGCGGGCGGGGGTCCGCTTCATCATGAATGATCGGCCGGACCTGGCCCGGCTCGCGTCGGCCGACGGTGTCCACCTGGGGCAGGATGACCTGTCCGTCCGCGACGCCCGCCGGGTGGTGGGGCCGAACATGCTGATCGGCGTGTCGACGCATGAAGCGGCGCAATGCGATGCGGCGATCCGGGACGGGGCGAACTACCTCGGCGTGGGGCCCGTGTTCCCCAGCCGGACCAAGGACTTCGACGCGTTTGCCGGCCTCGCCTACGTCCGTCAGGTGGCCGAGGAGACCAGCCTCCCCTGGTTTGCGATCGGGGGGATCACGGAAGAGAACGTGGACGAGGTGCTCGACGCGGGGGCGACCCGGATCGCGGTGTCGTCTGCGGTGGTCAAGGCCGACCGCCCCCGGCACGCCGCGCAGTCGTTGAAGGCCCGCCTGGTCGAGCGGCAGGATCTGGAGTGATGAGTCATTCGCACTCGGCAACAGGTTCGGGGCGTTCGGGCGTCACGGTCGCGCCCGGCGAGCTGAGGGCGCGACGGTGGGACGCCATCGTCGTGGGCGCGGGCCATAACGGCCTGACCTGCGCGGCCTATCTGGCCCGGGCGGGTTGGAAGGTCCTGGTGCTGGAGGCGCGCGACCCGATCGGCGGGGCCTGCACGATCCACGAGCCGTGGCCGGGGTATCATGTGTCGCCGTGTGCCTATTTGCTGGGGTTGCTGCACCCGAAGGTGATTGATGAACTGGGGTTGATCGATCGGGGATTGCGCTGGACCCCGGCGACGGCGGGGTTATTCGTCCCGTTTTCGGACGGGGAAAGCCTGCAACTCTGGGACGACGACGAGCGTTGCGAGGCGGAAATCCGCCGCCTCTGCCCGGAGGATCTCGAAGGGTTTCGGGCGTTTTCTCGCGTCAAGCAACGGCTGCGCGATGCGATCCGCCCGCCCGGTGATGATGACCTGTGGCTCGATCCCGAACCGTCCCGGGAGGCGATCGAGGAGCGTATCGGCGACGATTCCGAGGCCCGGGCGTTGCTGTTCGAGTGGTCGATGGTCGAGTATGTCGAGCGATTCTTCCGCTCGCCGTATCTGCAGATGGCCTACCTGGGCCAGGGGGTGATCGGCACGAATGCCAGCCCTCATGACCCCGGGACCGCCTCGATTCACTTCCACCACCAGTCGGGGCGGCTCGGAGGAATGCCCGGCGCCTGGGGATATGTCGAGGGCGGCATGGGTCGAGTGTCGTTCCTGATCGCCGACGCGGCCCGAGAGGCCGGTGCCCTGATCGTCAGCGGATTGCCGGTGGCCCGGATCGTGCCGGAGGAAGGGGTGGAACTGGAATCGGGTGATCGGATTCACGCGCCGGTGGTTGTGTCGAACGCCGATCCCAGATCCACGCTTGCGCTGCTCGGCAATCATGTCGATCCTTCCTGGACTGCTCGGGTCGAGGCGATCCCGATGAAAGGATGCACGGTCAAGGCGAACGTCGCGCTGGCCGAACTGCCGAACTTCCGCGTTCGGCCCGGCATCGACCAGGACCACCACCGAGGGCAGGTGAACACGCCGCTCTCGAAGGAGGAATGGGCCTCGTCATTCGCCCAGGCCAGGGCCGGTCGCCTGCCCGATCGGATCTGGTCGGAACTGTACTTCCAGACGACGGCAGACCCGAGTGTTGCCCCCGAAGGGATGCACACGATGAGCGTCTTCGCGCAGTATGTGCCGCACACGTTCGCCGAAGGGAATTGGGACACGAGGCGCGAGGACGTGAGCCAGTTGATCCTCGACACGCTCGCCCGGCACTGCTCGAACATCCCCGGGGCGGTGCGGGCGATCGAGGTGCTCGGCCCGCCCGACATCGAGCGTCGGGTCGGGCTCTCGGGCGGTCATATTTTCCAGGGGGAATGCTTGCCGCCGTTCATGTGGGATCGGCGATTGTTTAGCCGGACGCCGATGCCGGGGGTTTATCTCTGCGGCGCCGGGACGCATCCCGGCGGCAGTGTGATGGCGGTCAACGGTCGGAATGCGGCCCTGTGCGTGCTGGCCGATCGGGGTCAGGTGGTGTAATCCGCATTCAGGCGGATGTATTCGGCCGTCAGGTCGCAGGTCCAGAAGCGGGCCGAGGCGTCGCCCTGCTTGAGCGAGAGGGTGATGCGGACCTCTCGGTTCGCCTTCATCCGATCGGAGACGGCCTCGGAATCGTAATCGAGCGGCACGCCGTCGCGGTAGAGGGGCACCCCGTCCAGTTCGAGCGAGAGTTCCGACTCGTCGAACATCACCCCGGCGTAGCCGGCGGCCGAGACGATCCGCCCCCAGTTCGGGTCCGCGCCGTGGATGGCGGTCTTGACCAGGGGGCTGTCGGCCACGGCCCGGGCGATCTGCGTGGCCTGCTCGCGGTCTCGGCAGCCGTTGACCTCGATGGTGATGAGATGGGTGGCCCCCTCGCCGTCGTCGGGGATCATGCGCGCCAGGGTCTCGCACGTCTCGCGGACCATGCCGGCGAACATCTTCAGGTCGGCACCCATCAGGGGCAACTCGCCCCGGGAGCCGGAGAGCATCAGGACCGAGTCATTCGTGCTGGTGTGCCCTTCCACCGAAATACAATTGAACGTCTCGTCGACGACCTCGTGCAGGATGCCGGAGAGCGCCCCCATCTGCACGCGGGCATCGGTGATCAGGAACCCGAGCATCGTGGCCATCCGGGGCCCGATCATCGCCGCCCCCTTGGCCAGGCCGAGCAGCCGGACGGTCTTCCCGGTCTCGGTCTTCCGGCGCATCGAGACGATTTTCGGCCGCGTGTCGGTCGTCATGATCGCCTTCGAGGCGTCGTGAAACCCGCTCGCATCGGCCGATGCCGCGTCGATCGCCCGGATGACGCCGGCCTCGACCCGGTCCATCGGCAGTTGATGGCCGATCACCCCCGTCGATGCAATCAGGACGTGTTCCGGCAGGCATCCGAGGCGTTCCGCCGCCACCTCGGCCGTCCGCTTCGCGTTCTCGAACCCCTGGGCGCCGGTCGCCGCGTTGGCGTTGCCGGCGTTGATGACGATGGCCCGGATGGCCTCCGAGGGCACGATCGCGCGGTCCCACTGCACGGGGGCCGCCGCGATCCGGTTGGTGGTGAACGTCCCCGCCGCCGAGCAGGTCGAGTCGGCCACGATCACCGCCAGGTCGGGCAAGCCGCTCGGCTTGATCCCCGCCTTCACCCCCGCGGCCCGAAACCCTTCGGGAATTTCCAACGCTGTCGTATCACTCACGAGACGATTCCTCCGCTCCCCTGCACGTGCTCTTGACTACTGGGCCGTGCAACCGCCGTCGATGAACAGGGTCGCGCCGGTCATGTAACTCGATGCCTCGGAGGCCAGGAAGAGGGCCGCCGGGCCGAGCTCCTCCGGGTCTCCCCAGCGGCCGGCCGGGACCTTCGCGACCATCGCGGCCGCCTTCTCCGGGTCGTTCAGCAACGGCAGGTTGATCTCCGTGGCGAACGGTCCGGGGCAGAGGGCGTTGACGTTGATCCCGAACGGGGCCAGCTCCAGGGCCAGGGTCTTGGTCAGGAGCGTCATCCCCCCCTTGCTGGAGCAATAGGGGGTCCGCTCGGCCAGGCCGATCTCGCCCAGCATGCTCGAGACGTTGATGATCCGGCCCCAGCCGTTGCGCTTCAGCTCGGGCACGGCGGCCCGGCAGAAGAGCCACGAGCCTTTCAGGTTGGTGTCGAGCACCAGGTCCCACTCCGACTCTTCGAGCTGCTCGATCGGGCGTCGGATGTTGATCCCCGCATTGTTGACCAGGATGTCGAGCTTGCCCAAGCGCTCGACGGTGGCCTTTACCGCAGCCTCGACCTGATCGGCCTTCGTGACCTCGACCGCCAGGCCGATCACCTCGCGACCGGTGGATGCGGCGATCTCCCGGGCGACGTCGTCGGCCCGCTCCTGCTCCCGGGCCGTCAGGGCGACCGAGGCGCCGGCCGAGGCCAGCGCCTCGGCCATCACCCTGCCCAGCCCTCGGGCCCCCCCGCTGATGAGCGCCACCCGTCCATCGAGCCGAAAGCGATCGATCGCCGCCATGGAGCCGTACCCCGGTCGTGTGTGGAACCTCGAATCGCGTCGCAACGGTTGCCCTCGCGCGGTCCGCACACTCTGCAGACCGACGACAGACGCGGGAGGTTCTCGCCTCGAATCCTGTCGACGTCCCCTAGCCTACTGCCCCCCGGCGGGCAGGGCTATCCCCCCGGCCCGCGCCCCGAGGGGTCCGCCCGCGCGGGCCGTCCGGGTCGCGCCTGGAAGTCTAGTTCCAGCGATCCCGCCTGATTAAGACGGCAGTTCGGGCGATCTGGGCTGAGGTTGTGGCGGATGGGCAAGTTGTTCGGTTCGTTCGATTTAGGGGTGTGGGGAAAATGGGCCGTTCAGTCAAGAGGGAGCACCGGGGGAGCCGAATCAAGGGGTGAGCCTTGAGAAACGCCCCCCCGGGCTCGCCTGGCGGCCTTCCAGGGTCTGGGTCCGAAACATCTCTGAGCGTCGGAGAAACTGACGGAGCGACCATGACGAAGCGATACCTCCTCTTGATCCCGCTCGTTGCGTTGCCGCTTGGTTCGTGGCTGGCCGTCCGGCCGGTTGCGGCGTTTGTCGGCCATGGTCATGCCGGCAAGGCCTTGCCGGCGGTGGCCCCGATGGGCGGAGAGATCCTTTCCGGGCCGGTTTCTTATGAAGTCCGGCGCCGGACCGTGCTGCAACCAGTCACCGAGACGGTCTTCGAGAGCCAGCAGGTGACCTCGGTCCGTGATGTCCACGAGACCGTGATGCGACCGCAAACCGTGACGACCCTGCAGTCGATCACCGAGACGCACCTCCAGGAGGTGCCCTACACCATCCAGAAGCCGATCCAGCGCACCGAGTTCCGCGAGGAACAGTACACGGTGCAGCGGCCCGTGACGCGGACGATCTCCAAGACGGTGCCCTACACCGTCATGCGTCCGGTCACCGAGACGCACATGAAGACCGTCCCGTACACGATCAAGCGTCCGATCACCGAGACGCACATGAAGACGGTCCCGTACACCGTCTGCCGCCCGGTCAAGGAGGTGAGCTACAAGACGGTGCCGATCACCGTCTGCCGCCCCGTGACCGAGACGCGCTACCGGAACGAGACCTACGTCGTCAAGCGGCCGGTGACGCAGGTGGTCCCGCGGACCGTCTGCACGACCGTCATGAAGCCGGTCCCCCGGACCACCTACAAGACCGTCACCGAGACGATCTCGGTCCCCGAAGTCCGCACGGTCTTGCAGGCCCAGACCTACACGGTCATGGACACGGTCAAGCAGACGGCGTACAAGACCGTGCCCTACACCGTGACCCGCCCGGTGAAGGAGACGACCTTCCAGACGATCCGCGACGTGGTGACGGTGCCGGTCAAGCGGACGGTCATGAAGGAGGTCCCCTACACCGTGACCCGGCCGATCACCGAGACCGTCCTCCAGACGCGGACCCGGAAGATCTGCCGGCCGGTGCAGGAAACCACCTTCAAGAACGTCTCGGAGACGATCTACCAGACCGTCACCGAGACGGCCTTCCGAGAGGTCTGCGAGACCGTCCCGGTGCCGCAGACGGTCACCGAGCAGGTGCCGGTCGAGTGCGGCGAGTGGATCACCCGCACCCGGTTCGTGCCGGGCATCACCGTGCCGGCCAAGGGGGGGGCGGTCGTCCCGTCGGCCCAGTGCCCCGGCTCGGTCGTGACCGAGAAGGTCTTCGTGCCGAAGACGGTCATGCAGACCGTCTCCCGGACGGTGATGGTGCCGCAGGTCGTCCGCAAGCAGGTCCCTTACCAGGTCTGCCGGCAGGTACCCGTCACCGTCTGCAAGCAGATTCCGGTCACGCGGACTCGCCTGGTGAAGGAGCGGGTGGTCGAGCAGGTCCCGGTGACCGTCTGCCGGACGGTCCGCGAGACCCAGGTCAAGCTCGTCCCGCACACCGTCTGCGACATGGTCCCGCAGGAGCGGGTCCGCCAGGTCCCGGTGACCGTCTGCCGGATGGTCTCCGAGACGCGGACCAAGACCGTCCCCTACACCGTCTGCCAGACGGTCCCCCGCACCTGCGTCAAGCAGGTCCCGGTGAAGGTGACGACGATGGTGCCGCGGAGCATCTGCAAGAAGGTCCCGGTCACGACCACGGTCATGGTGCCGCACAAGGTCACGCAGACGGTCCCGACCACCGTCACCACGATGGTCAAGGAGACGGCCTGCCGCCAGGTGCCCTACACCGTCACCCGGACGGTCAAGGAGACCCAGTACAAGACCGTCCCGGTGACCCACGTGCGGATGGTCAAGGAGACCCACACCAAGCAGGTCCCCTATACCGTCTGCCGGACGGTCTGCGAGACGGCCTACAAGCAGGTGCCCGTGACCGTCTGCCGGATGGTCTCGGAGACCCGCACGAAGGTCGTCAACCAGGCGGTCTGCGAGATGGTCTCCGAGGTCCGGACCCGCTGCGTGCCCTACACGGTTTGCGACATCCAGACGATCCCCTGCGTCAAGCGGGTGCCCGTCCAGGTCTGCAAGCAGGTGCCGGTCACGAAGACGATCTGCGTGCCCGAGACGGTCGTCCGCCAGGTGACCGACGTGAAGACGGTCTGCGTGCCCCGGACGGTCACCCGGCAGGTCCCGGTCGAGGTCTGCGAGGTCGTCCCGGTCGTCTGCCCGACCCCGCAGGTGCCGGTCAAGAGCGTCGTGGCCTCGGCCCAGTGCGCCCCGACCGACCTCCTGCCCGCGGCCGACGTCTGCCGGCCGAAGTGCGAGCTGCTGAGCCGCGTCTTCGGATGCAAACGGTTCTGAGCCTCGCCCCCTGCCCAACCACCGGCCCGGCCGGGACGCGATCGTGACGGCTTGACGCACCCAGGAGAAGGACCGACGCATCAGAGTCAAGGGGGGGCCTCGCCCCGCCCGAACCCTCGCCGTCACGCTCTCGAAACTCGAACGCCCCTCGCTTCCGCGGGGGGCGTTTTTTTTTGCGATCAGGCGTTCGCCAGGATCCGCTCCAGGCCCAGGCGGAGCCGCTCGAAGGCCCGCGCCCGGTGGCTGAGCTGGTGCTTGACCAGGGTGCTCAGCTCGCCGAACGTCTTGTGATATTCGAGGATGATGAACAGCGGGTCGTAGCCGAATCCCCGCTCTCCGTGGATCTGTCGGGCGATCCGGCCCCGGCAGGCCCCTTCGGCCTCGAGGACGATCGTCCCCGAAGGATCGGACAGGGCCAGGCTGCACACGAAGGCCGCCCCTCGACGGTCGTCGGGGACGTCTGCCAGGGCTTCGAGCAGCTTGCGGTTGTTGGCGTCGTCGTCGCCGTGGACTCCGGCGTAGCGGGCCGAGTAGACCCCCGGTTCGCCGTCCAGGGCATCGACGGTCAGGCCCGAGTCGTCGGCGATGACCCAACGGCCGACGGCCTGGGCCGTTTCCGACGCCTTCTTGCGGGCGTTGCCGGCGAAGGTGTCGGCGTCTTCCTCCACTTCGGGGGCGTCGGGGAAGCCGTCGAGGGTCAGGACGACGAGCCGGGCGAGCCTCGGGTTCGGCTCCCAGGGGGGGGCGATCAGGCCGGCCATCTCGCGCCCTTTCTTGACGTTCCGGGTGGCGAGGACGATCGGGAAGGGATCGGCAGGAGGGGCATCGCTCATGGTGTTCGCTCGCGGTCGATCTGAGAATGTTGGGGCGGGGAAGCGGGCGATTCACTCGCCCCGATCAAACGGGACGGGGCGAGGGGGCCGCGTTTCCGCCGCCCCTCGCCCCGTCGGTCGTCTTCATCCAGGCGCTTCGAGACCGTCGGGCTTACTCGGGCTGAGGGACCTCGAAGACGTTGGAGGCCGGGGCCAGGGGGATCGTGAAGACCGTGTTCCCCTGCCGCTTGGTCTCGACCTGGATCGTCTGGGCGGCCTGGCGCACCTGCTCGACCCGAGGATCTTGCGGGGACGCGAAGTCGCCGAGCAGGACGAGGCTCGACGTCCGGTCATGATACACGTACGGCTGGATGCCGAGCGACCGGACCACCTCGTGCTTGGCCAGCCGGGCGGCCAGTTGCTCGGCGTCCTCGTGGGCCGTCCGCAGGGGGCTCTTGTCGAAGACCTTCGGGAAGTTGATCACCGTCTCGTCCGGCCCGCTCAGCGCCGACCGGCCCGAGAACTCGTAGACGACCAGGCTGTAGGGGGCCTTGCACTTGTAGATGCTGTTCGGCGTCCCCTTGTTCATGCGGACGACGAGCGGGTCGATCGGCTTGACGAACCCGGAGCGGAGCACCTCGGGGTCGACCACGGAACCCGGCGGCAGTTGCGGGGCGGCGGCCGTCTTGGCCCGGCCGGGGTAGAGATCCTGGGCCGGCAGGAGCGGATTGGTCGTGACGAAGGCCCGATCCAGCCCCTTCCCGTTCCGCCAGGGGAAGATGGAGTGGTGGTCGGCCAGCGTCCGGGGCTTGAGCTTCTTGATCTCGGTCCGCAGCTCGTTGGCCTGGTCGATCGTCGCGCAGTTGCCGGCCATCACGACCGCCTCGTCGGTCACGCGGTCCAGCTCGGGAGGGCTGACGTACGGCTGGTCGATGTCTCGATCCGAGGTGGGCGGGATGCCCCGCATGTTGCTGTTGCCCGGCTTGAGCTTCAGGAAGTAGACATACGCCGGGATGCGGTTCTGAGACCGCAGCTCCATGGCCAGCGCCTGGGCACGCTGCACCGCGTAGTCGCCCCGGAAGATGTGGGCCGCGACCATGAACGGCCCGGCCTGCCGGGTCAGGAGGTACGGCTCGATCGGTTCGGTCGGCAGGAACGACGGCGGGGCTTCCTGGCCCGGATCGACCGGGGCCGGCAGCACCGCGCCATTCTGGTAGACCTGCGTGTCGGTGGTCCCCTCCTCCGCCGGGGCCGGGCTGGGGGCCGGCGGCGGCTGCTGGCCGGGAGGGACCTGGAAGAAGGGACGATTCAGCGGCTCGGCGACCGGGGTCGGGGCGGGGCCTCGGGGGGCGCCTCCACGCACCTGAGCCAGGACCGCCCCGGGCGCGGTCGCGGCCAGGGCCAGAGCCATGCTGGTCGAGAACAGGACCGATTTCATCGGCGATCCCCCATCCTGACGGGTTCGCGTACAAAAAGGTTCGAGCGTGATCACGTCACACGCGAGACCCACCCGGGGAGAAGACGTCTCCGGGGGTGAGATCGGCGTTGAAGCGTCAAGAGGAGTGGTCCAGGACGGCCGACGCGCAGACGGGCGAGCCGTGTCTTAACAGATCCCCCCCGGCCTGCCCAGAGCAATTCGAAGGCCGGGCCGGAGGACGGATCGAGGCGACCGCTCGGAGTCCGGGGGAGCCCGCTCGGGATCAGAAGGGCCAGTCCGCGCCGAGGGCCTCGCGCTGCGCGGTCGTGAGCAGATCAAGCCCGAGTTCGGCCAGGTCGAGCAGCTCGGTCAACTGCTTGCGGCTGAAGGTGCCCCCTTCGCCGGTCCCCTGGACCTCGACCAGCCCGCCCGTCCCTAGGCGGACGACGTTCAGATCCACCTCGGCGCCGACGTCCTCGACGTAATCGAGATCGAGCAAGGCTTGCCCCTTGACGATGCCCACACTGACGGCCGAGACGCTGTCTTTCAGGACCGATCGGGCCGCCTCGGGGCCGATCGTCGCCAGCAAGGCATCGACGACGGCGACGAACGCCCCGGTGATCGCGGCGGTCCGGGTGCCGCCGTCGGCGTCGATCACCTCGGCGTCGATGTGCAGGGTCCGGGGGCCGAGGGCCCGGGTGTCGACGGCGGCGCGGAGGCTCCGGCCGATCAGGCGCTGGATCTCGGTCGATCGGGAGTCGGACCGACGCTCCTTGCGGGGCGAGGTGCTGCCCGGCAGCATCATATATTCGGCGGTCAGCCAGCCGACCCCCTTGCCTTCGAGCCATCCGGGCACCGCCTCGGTGAGATTGGCCGTGACCAGCAGCGTCGTCCCGCCGCAGCGGTACAGGGCGCTCCCGTTGCTCCGGCGGGCGAAGCCGCGATCGATCGTCACGGCGCGGGGCGTGGAGGGCGATCGGCCGTCGTGTCGGTTGCTCATTGGTGTCCGTCGAGGAGGGGAAGGGGCGGGGCCATGGTCGTCGCGGGCAGGGCGAGGCGGGTCAGCGGACCCGCGTCTCCGCATCGAGCCCCGGCGGTCGGATGACGACGATCGGCTGGGGCTCGGGCGCTTCATTCTGCCGTTTCAGCCGATAGATCGCCAGGCAATCGTGCGGGGGGACCTGGACGTGCCAGTGCGTCAGGGCTTCGGGGGGGAACAGCCCCTCGACCCGCAGGATCACGTCTTTCCCCGGCGTGCCGACCACATAACCGCCCCCGGCCAGATGCTCCCGGATCAGGCGATCGCGCCCCGGCCCGTCGAACGATTCGAGGGAGCCCGGCTCGATCTCCGGCCTCGTGCTCAGGAAGAACTGGAGCGGCCGATAGGTCCACCAGTCCTCCCCCAGCACCACGGTCCGATCCGGCACCGCGAGCCCGGCGGCTTTGGCGGCGTCGAGGTCGCGCCTGACGATCTTCGCCGCCCAGGCTTTCGGGTCGACCGCCTCGGTGCGGAGGGTCCAGAGCGATTCCTGCCCCTCGTGGACCCGGAGCAGGTGATCAAGATAATGGACCTTGAACCCGAGCAAGAGGACCCAGGCGAGGCCGATCATCCCGGCCGTCTGGGCCCGGTGCGCGACCGTCGCCCAGCCTCCTTCGGGCATCACGAGCATCGCCCGCAGGCAGCAGGCCACCGCCAGGACCGACGGCGCGACCAGGTACAGGCCGTACCTCACGAAGTACGGGCGGAGGATGTCCGGCCCGGTGACCAGATGCATCCCGCAGAGCGACAGGGCCAGGCCGCCGATGAGCGCCAGGCGATCCCATCGCCGCTGCCGCAAGAGGCACCACGAACCGAACGCGAGGATCGAGCCGAAGCCGAACCAGAAGGTGCGGTCGAAACCGATCGAGGTCTCCGTCGGGCCGACCTCGCAGAAGCCCATCAATAACCGTTCATAGCGGAGGAAGTAGAGGGGCCAGTCGCCCGGGCCGAAGCCGTAGGTCTGGTACGTCCACTGGATCGTCGATCGGCCCCGGGTCAGCAGGACCAACGGGCCGATCACCGCCATCGCCCCCCAGGTGGTGACGGCCAGCGAGCGCCAGCGGGCGGTCGGATCGCCTGCGGTCCGTTCCAGCAGCTTCGCCAGCAGCACCAGGCCGACGGCCGGGAGCAGGAACAGGTAGGTCGGGTGGACGTAATAACAGAGCAGGAACGCGAGGGCGAGTCCGAGCCGATGGCCCCGGAAGGCCGCCGCGAGCAGGATGACCCCCACCAGGGGGTTCCAGGCCGGTTCGGCCCCGATCCGGCACTCGGCGATCGCCACCGGCAAGACCGCCATCAGGGTCGCGCCGATGATCGCCGTCGGACGGTCGAGCGCCCGTTTCCAGAGCAGATAGGCCGCGATGACCGCGAGGATCCCCGCCATCGCCCCCGGGATCTTGATCACATAGCTCGACGGCCCCAGCAGCAGGTACAGCGGCACCTCGCTGCCCAGGACCAGGAAGTTGATCATGTTTCCCGAGGCGGTCTTCGAGGCGATCGCCTCGCCCGCCAGCAGCCTGGCGGCCTGGACGCCGTAGAAGGCCTCGTCGCCGTTCGGGGCCGGCATGGTCAGGCTCGAGACCCGGAACCAGAGCGCCAGCGCGAACAGGGGGACCAGGGCGGCGACGGCCAGCAGCGCCGGGAGCTTCGACCGGGCCGGCATGGGCGGAATCCTCCGTGACGAGCCTTCCCGGCGCGGGCTCCGCCGCTCGGGGCCGTTGCGAATGCAAAGGGCGATCGGATTCTCGCCCGATCGGGACCGGTCGTCAACGTCAACCCCGATCGCCGGCGGCGGGCGAAGCCCCCTCGATCAGGTGCAGCAGCAATGCCTTCTGGAAGTGCAGGCGGTTGGCCGCCTGGGGGACGATGAGGCTCTGCGGGCCGTCGATCACCTCGGGCGTCACCTCCTCCCCCCGGTGCGCGGGCAGGCAGTGCAGGAAGATCGCCTCCGGCCGGGCCCGGGCCATCAATCGGGCATCGACCCGATACGGCTCGAAGGTCTTGCGGCGGATCTCCGCCTCCTCCTCCTGCCCCATGCTGGTCCAGACGTCGGTGTAAACCACGTCGGCCTCGGCGACGGCCTCGGCCGGATCGTGCGTCTCGGTGAGCGGGACGCCGGGGAACTGGGCGGCGAAGCGGCGGCAGAAGTCGTCGGGGAAGGAATACCCCTCCGGGCAGGCCAGCAGGAATCGCATGCCGCTGAGCGCGGCGGCGACCGCGAGCGACCGGGCGACGTTATTCCCGTCCCCCACGAAGGCCAGCGTCACCCCGTCGAGGCCGCCCATCGCCTCTCGGATCGTCAAGAGGTCGCTCATGGCCTGGCACGGGTGATCCGAGTCGGTCAGGGCGTTGATGATCGGGACTTCGGCGTGACGGGCGAGGTCTTCGATCAGGTCTTGCGAGAAGGTCCGCACGGCCAGGGCGTCGACGTACTGGCTGATGACCCGGGCGAAGTCGGTCAACGGTTCGCGGACCCCGATCCCCACGTCCTTGCCGGTCATGTAGATGGACGAGCCGCCCAGGTGGGTCATGGCCGTCTCGAACGAGATCCGGGTCCGCATCGACGGCTTGTCGAAGACGAGGCCGAGCATGTGCCCGGCGAGCCGAGGGGCCCGTAGCCCGCGGTTGCCCTGGCGCTTCAGGTCGATCGCCTGGTCGAGCAGGAGCCGGACCTCGTCGGCCTCGAGGTCGAATAATTCGATGAAATGGCGGGGCATGGACGGGAAACTCCGGTCGGCCGCCCGGGGGAGCGGGCGGCTTCGGCTTCGGCTCTGACTTCTGACTCCGGCCTGCGGTCGGGCGCGGTTACGATCGCAACTCGCGGACGACCTCGGCGATGACCTCGAAACCCTCGTCCAGGTGTTCGTCGCTGAGCGTCAGCGACGGCAGCAGGCGAATGACCGTCCCCTGAGTCGCGTTGATCAGGACCCTGCGTTCCAGGCATCCCGCCACGACGGGGGAGGCGTCGACCGACAGCTCGACGCCGATCATCACGCCCCGGGTCCGGATCTCCCGGATCAGCTCCGGCCGCTCGGCCCGCAGGCGATCGAAGTGGGTTCGGAATCGTTCGCCGATCTGGGGGCCGCGCTGCAGCAGGCCCTCGGCCTCGATCGTCTCGATCGTCGCCAGGCCGGCCCGGCAGGCGATCGGGTTGCCGCCGAAGGTGCTGGCGTGCATCCCGGGGCGGAGCGAGGGGGCCACCGCCGTCGAGGCGATCATCACCCCGCAGGCCACGCCGCCGGCCAGCGCCTTGGCGCAGGTCAACACGTCGGGGGTGATGCTCGAATGCTGGTAGGCGAACCAGGACCCGGTGCGGCCGAGGCCCGTCTGCACCTCGTCGAGCATCAGCAAGGCGCCCCGGTCGTCGCAGAGCTTGCGGAGGCCGGCCAGGTAGTCGGGGGCCGGGATGTTGATCCCCCCTTCCCCCTGGATCGGCTCGACCAGCACGGCCGCCGTCTGGTCGTCGATGGCGTCGCTCGCGGCGGAGAGGTCGTTGTACGGGACGTACTTGAAGCCGGGGAGCATCGGCCCGCAGCCTTGGTGGTACTTCGGCTGGGCCGTGGCCGACAGCGCGGCGTAGGTCCGGCCGTGGAAGCCGTGGGTCATCGTCACGATCGTCGACCGGTTCGACTTCGACCCGTGCAGTCGGGCGAGCTTGATGGCCGCCTCGTTCGCCTCGGCCCCGCTGTTGCAGAAGAAGCACTGGCCGCCGAACGACCGCTCCGAAAGCGCCTGCGCGAAGGCCCCCTGGGCCTCCATGTACCAGGTGTTCGGCACGTGGATCAGGGTGCCGACCTGATCGCGGACCGCCTCCACCACCCTCGGCGGGCAGTGGCCGAGCACGTTGCAGCCCCAGCCGGGGAAGAGGTCGAGGTAGCGGTTCCCCTCGGCGTCCCAGATGTGCGACCCCTCCCCGCGCACCAGGCTGACCGGGAAGCGGCGGTAATTGCCGATCACGTACCGTTCGAACTGCTCGATCGTCTCGGCCGAACTGGGATGGGAAACGTGGGCCACAGCTCCAGCTCCAATGATCCGGACCGGCGGCGGCGGGGCGCCGGTCCGGCTCGCGAAGGGAAAAAGGAAGGTCGATTGTGAGGATCAAACCAATCGCAAACGGACTCGCACCAACGAGCGGACGAACGATCAGGCGATGAGGTTCGCCCCGGAGCTACCGGAGGGAGAGGGCCGCTGGGCCGGGCCAATCCGATCGGATGGATTAACGGACGGAGGCCGGTTCCAGCACGGCCCGGCGACTGGCGCCGGCCGGGGCGATCTCGGTCCCGATCCCCCGGTCGGTGAAGATTTCCAGCAAGAGGGCGTGCGGCAGGCGGCCGTCGATGATGTGGACCTTGCGGACCCCTGATTCGAGGCTCTCCAGGCAGGCGTCGACCTTCGGGATCATGCCGCGGTCGATGATCCCCTGCTCGATCAGGGCCCGGCAGCCGTCGGGGGTGAGTCCTTCGATCAGGCTGCCCGGGTCGTTCCGATCGCGCAGGATGCCGGGCATGTCGGTCAGGAAGACCAGCTTCTCGGCCTTCAGGTGCCGGGCGACAGCGGCCGCGGCGGTGTCGGCATTGACGTTTAAAAGCCCCTCGTCCTCCTGGCAGATGGCCAACGAGGGCAAAACCGGGACGATCCCGGCCAGGCAGAGGTTCTCGATCGTCAGGGTGTCGACGTCCACCACCTCGCCGACCCGCCCCAGGTCGATCGGGGCCTGATCGTCCCCGCTCAAGCGCATCCGGGCGCCGAACAGGCAGCAGGTGGTCCGGGGGTGCAGGGCCGCGGCCCGGCCGCCGTACTTGTTGATGTGGCGCACGGTGTCGGCGTTGACGCCGTCGATCAGCACGTCGGCGACGATGTCCAGCGTGGCCTCGTCGGTGTAGCGGCGCCCCTGGACGAACTTCGGCTCCAGCCCTGCCCGCTGCATGGCCGCCGAGATCGCCTTGCCGCCCCCATGCACCACCACCGGCCGCAGGCCGACGGTCTGCATGAACACCACGTCGACCAGCAAGGCCCGCAACGTCTCCGGGTCCTCCATCACCGACCCGCCCAGCTTGATGACGGTGAACCGGTTGTGGAACTTGCGGATGTAGCCCAACGCTTCAATCAGGACGTCGGCCTTGCGGATCGCTTCCTCATGCACCACTCTGAACCCTCGACGGATGTACCCTTCCAGCCCCTCGAATCGAGAAGCCCCGATTGTCCGTCACGACACCCGGATTGTAAAGTGGTTCGATGGAGGAAGCCGTCCCCTCCCTCCGCCCGAGCACACAACGGGTGCCGGACGATCAAGGGCCCGAGCACGCGACGGGGAGCCGACTTCGTGGAGCCTTCCGCACTCCCACCGCCGACCCTCGATCCCGAATTCCGCCCGCAACTGACCGATCGATCCTTGCCGGTCGTGGTGCATCCCGGCTCCTACCGCCGCATCCTGGCCAATCCGTTTCTCGGCTTCCTCGGGATCGGCCTCTGGGTGGCCGCCTTGCGGCAGGCCGTCGTGAACCGGATCGATCGCCTCGGCCTGGTGCTCGCCTTCGGGGGGCTTGCCCTGCTGGCCGTCGTGGTACTCCCCAGGCTCTTCCGCTATCACTGCCTCGATTGCGGGAGGTCTGGCCGGCTCACCCGTTGGAAGCGGCATGTTTGCCCTGCCGTCGCGAGACGCATTGTCGAGGGGCGCCCCCGGCGGTTCCGGGGCCCGCGTCCCCTGGCCCAGACGTTCTTCTGGGCGGTCGTGCTCGCGGTGGTCCTCTCCCTCGTCAATCTCGCGGACCTGAGCTTGCGTTGACAGCCCGGCGGCCTGGGTCCAATACTAAGAAAATTCCCAAGGACGGACCGCTCCCCAGAATTCCGGGCTCATCGCGGCTTCGATTGCTCACGAGCGTTTCGCTTCCTGCGGAAGGCCGATCGTCAATGCGCTCGATTGCCCGCAACCTTCGCGGCGTCCGAGCGCCGATCCCGACGCCCCCGGCGTTCCGCACCAGGCCCGCGTCTCCAATGCCCCGAGGATGGACCACACGATGTCCCACGCCGAGCGCATCGACACCAAAGCCCTCCTGGAAGAACTGCTCGCCCAGCGTGTCCTGGTGCTCGACGGCGCCATGGGGACCATGATCCAGACCTACTCGCTGACCGAGGAGGACTTCCGGGGCGACCGCTTCCGCGACCATCCGAAGGACCTGAAGGGCTGCAACGACCTGCTCTCGATCACCCGGCCCGACGTCATCGCCGCGATCCACCGCGCCTATCTCGACGCCGGGGCCGACATCATCGAGACGAACACGTTCGTCGCCAACCGCCTGACGATGGAGAACTACGGGCTCCAGGACCATTGTTTCGAGATCAACCGGGCCGCCGCCGAGCTGGCCCGCCGGGGCGCCGACGAGGTCACGGCGCTCAACCCCGACAGGCCCCGCTTCGTCGCCGGCTCGATCGGCCCGACCGACAAGACCGCCTCCATCTCGCCGAAGGTCGAGGACCCCGGCTACCGCGGCGTGACCTTCGACCAGCTCGTCGACGCCTACACCGAGGCCATCGACGGCCTGGTCGCCGGCGGGGTCGATATCCTCTTCCCCGAGACGAGCTTCGACACGCTGAACATGAAGGCGTGCCTCTTCGCCATCGACCAGTACTTCGAACGCCACGGCATCCGGCTGCCGGTGATGGTCTCGGGCACGATCACCGACAAGAGCGGCCGGACCCTCTCGGGCCAGACGATCGAGGCCTTCTGGCACTCCGTCTCGCACCTGGACCTGCTCTCGGTCGGCATCAACTGCGCCCTGGGGGCCGACGAGCTGCGCCCGCACCTCGAGGCCCTGACCAACGTGGCCACCTGCTACGTCAGCTCGCACCCGAACGCCGGCATGCCCGACGGCTTCGGCAACTTCGACGACCCGCCCGAGCGCATGGCCGAGGTCATCGGCGAGTTCGCCCGCAACGGCTGGCTGAACATCATCGGCGGCTGCTGCGGCACGACCCCGGAATACATCCGGCAGATCGCCCTGGCCGTCGAGGGGGTCAAGCCCCGCGTCCGCCCGAAGTCGAAGCACTGGACGAGCCTCTCCGGCCAGGAACCGCTCACGATCCGCCCCGACAGCGGCTTCATCATGATCGGCGAGCGGACGAACATCACCGGCTCGCGCAAGTTCGCCCGATTGATCCGCGAGGAGAACTACGACGAGGCCCTCGCCGTTGCCCGCGAGCAGGTCGAGGGGGGCGCGAACGTCCTCGACGTGAACATGGACGAAGGGCTCATCGACGGCCCGAAGGCCATGACCCGGTTCCTCAACCTGCTGGCCGCAGAGCCCGACATCGCCCGCATCCCGGTGATGATCGACAGCTCCGACTTCAAGGTGATCGAGGCTGGGCTCCGCTGCTGCCAGGGCAAGGCGATCGTCAACTCGATCAGCCTGAAGGAAGGGGAGGAGAAGTTCCTCGAACAGGCCCGGACCGTCCGACGCTTCGGCGCGGCCGTCGTCGTCATGGCCTTCGACGAGACCGGCCAGGCCGTCGACAAGGACAATAAGGTCGCCATCTGCGAACGGGCCTACAAGATCCTCACCGAGCAGGTCGGCTTCCCCCCCGAAGACATCATCTTCGACACCAATATCCTGACCGTCGGCACCGGGATCGAAGAGCACAACAACTACGCCGTCGAGTTCATCGAGGCCGTCCGCGAGCTGAAGCAGCGCCTGCCCCTGGCCAAGACCTCCGGCGGCGTCTCCAACGTCTCCTTCTCCTACCGCGGCAACAACACCGTCCGCGAGGCGATGAACGCCGCCTTCCTCTACCACGCCATCAGGGCCGGCCTGGACATGGGGATCGTCAACCCCAGCCAGCTCGAAGTGTATGAGGAGATCGCCCCAGAGCTGCGGGAGAAGGTCGAGGACGTCCTCCTCAACCGCCACCCCGACGCCGCCGACCGCCTCACCGAGTTCGCCGAGTCGGTCAAGGACGCCGGCAAGAAGACGGCCGCCCAGGACCTCTCGTGGCGCGATGCCCCCGTGTCCAAGCGCATCGAACACGCGCTCATCAAGGGGATCGTCGATTTCGTCGAGGACGACGCGGAGGAGGCCCGCCAGCACCTCGGCTCCCCCTTGAAGGTCATCGAAGGCCCTTTGATGGACGGCATGAACGTCGTCGGCGACCTGTTCGGGGCCGGCAAGATGTTCCTGCCCCAGGTCGTCAAGTCGGCCCGCGTGATGAAGAAGGCGGTTGCCTACCTCACCCCCTTCATGGAGGAGGAAAAACGCCTGGCCGGCGGCGTGCAGGTCCGCGGCAAGGTCCTCATGGCGACGGTCAAGGGGGATGTCCACGACATCGGCAAGAACATCGTCGGCGTCGTCCTCGGCTGCAACGATTACGAGGTGATCGACCTCGGCGTCATGTGCCCGAGCGAGAAGATCCTGGCCGAGGCCAAGAAGCACGGCGTCGACGTGATCGGCCTCTCCGGCCTGATCACCCCCTCGCTCGACGAGATGGTCCACGTCGCCAAGGAGATGCAGCGTGAGGGGTTCACGATCCCCTTGCTCATCGGCGGCGCGACGACCAGCCCGAAGCACACGGCCGTGAAGATCGCCCCGGCGTACACCAACCCGGTCGTGCACGTGAAGGACGCCTCCCGGTCCGTCGGCGTCGTCGAGCGTCTCAGCCGCAAGGACGAGACCCGGAAGGAATATGTCGATCAGATCCGGGCGGCCCAGGAGCAGGAGCGGCAGGCGTTCGGCAAACGACGGGAGCGCAACCTCGTCCCCTACGCCGAGGCCCTCCGCCGCCGATTCCCGACCGACTGGGCCGCCGTCGACCTCCCCCGCCCCGAATTCTTCGGCGCCCGCGTGATCGAGGAGATGCCGCTCGCCGACCTCGCCCCGTACATCGACTGGTCCCCCTTCTTCTCCACCTGGGAGCTGAAGGGGAAATACCCGAAGATCTTCGACGATCCCCACGTCGGCGCCGAGGCCCGCGACCTGTTCGAGAAGGCCCAGGCCATGCTCGCCGAGCTGATCAAGAACCGCGAGCTGAAGGCCCGGGCCGTCTACGGCTTCTTCCCGGCCAACTCCGAAGGGGACGACATCATCGTCTACTCGGATGAGCAACGGTCGGCCGAGCGCTTCCGGTTCCACTGCCTCCGCCAGCAATGGCAGCGACAGGGGCAGGACCACTTCCGATCGCTGGCCGACTACGTCGCCCCGGCCGAGTCGGGCCGGCTGGACTCGATCGGCGCCTTCGCCGTCACCGCCGGTCTGGGGATCGACCCGATCGTCTCCCGCTTCGAGGCCGACCACGACGACTACAACGCCATCATGGTCAAGGCCCTGGCCGATCGCTTCGCCGAGGCCTTCGCCGAGAAGCTCCACGCCCAGGCCCGGATCGACTGGGGCTTCGGCCGCGCCGAGCACCTCTCGAACGACGAGCTGATCGACGAGAAGTACCGCGGCATCCGCCCCGCCCCCGGCTACCCCGCCTGCCCCGACCACACCGAGAAGCGCACCCTCTGGCGACTGCTCGACGCCGAGGCCGCCACCGGAATCCGGCTGACCGAGAGCTGCGCCATGTGGCCCGCCGCCTCGGTGTCCGGCCTCTACTTCGCCCACCCCGAGGCCCGCTACTTCGCCGTCGACATGATCACCCGCGACCAGGTCCAGGACTACGCCCGCCGCAAGGGGATGACCCTCGCCGAGGCCGAACGCTGGCTCTCCCCGAACCTCTCCTACGACCCGGATTGACCGACGCTCCCCTGGAGGTTTCCTCCTCATGACCCTCCCCCCCGTTTCCTGGGACCGGATGATCCGAGCCGTGGAAAAGGTCCGCGAGCGACTCCACCGCGCAGCGTCTGCCCTGGATCGAGCGGGGATTCCCTACGCCGTCGTCGGCGGCAACGCCGTGGCGGCCTGGGTGTCTCGGGTCGACGAGGCCGCCGTCCGCAACACGCAGGATGTCGACCTCCTGCTCGTCCGATCCGACCTCGACGCTGCCAAGGCGGCACTTGCCGAGGTCGGTTTCGTCTACCGGCACAGCTCCGGCATCGACATGTTCCTCGACGGCCCCGGGGCCAAGGCCCGAGACGCCCTCCACATCGTCTTCTCAGGCGAAAAGGTCCGAGCCGATTACGCCCTGCCCGCCCCCGACGTGGCCGATTCCGAGGCCGCCCCCGGCTTCCGGGTGCTTCAGCTCGAAGCGTTGGTTCGAATGAAGCTGACATCCTTTCGACGCAAGGATCAGGTGCATCTCCTCGACCTGATCGACGTCGGCCTCGTCGATGCAAACTGGCTCGCTCGGCTCCCCGAACCGTTGGCCGATCGGCTCGCGGGACTGCTGGCCGATCCCGACGGCTGAGCCGCTGCCTCCGCTCGCCGCGAAGAACGGCCGGACGAGTCGTCGCTCGCCCGGCCTCTGTTGCGTGCCTCGTGCCCGGAACACTCCGAGCGGGATCACTCCTCCTCGACTCCCGTCCGGCTCTTCTGGTACTTGTCCACGATTTGCTGCTGGACGTGCGCCGGCACGGGCTGATAGGAGTGGAACTCCAGGACGTACGACCCCTGCCCGCCCGTCATGCTCTTGAGCGTGGACGAGTACGAGAGCACCTCGGCCAGCGGCACGGTCGCCTTGATGATCTGGAGTCCGCCGGGCAGGGCGTCCATGCCGGTGATGTGCCCGCGACGGGTCGAGAGGTCGGCCGACACGTCGCCGAACTTCTCGCCGGGGACCGTGACCTCCATCGACACGACCGGCTCCAGCAAGGCGGGCCTGGCCTGGTCGAACGCCTTGCGGAAGGCGGCGGCCGAGGCGATCTTGAAGGCGGCTTCCGAGCTGTCCACGTCGTGATACTTGCCGAAGTGGACCTCCACCTCGACGTCCACCACCCGGTTGCCGGTCATCACCCCCTTGGCCATCTGCTCCCGGCAACCCTTCTCGACCGCCGGGATGTAATTGTGCGGGATCACGCCCCCCTTGACCGCATCGACGAACTTGAAGCCCTCGCCGCGTTCGAGCGGGCGGACACGCAGGTGGACCTCGGCGAACTGCCCTCGCCCGCCGGTCTGCTTCTTGTGCCGATAATCGGCCTCGGCCGGGGCGGTGATCGACTCCAGATAAGGCACGTGCGGGATGTGCGTCTCGACGTCGAGCTTGTAGCGGTTCTTCAGCCGCTGCAGGATCACGTCGAGGTGCAGGTCGCTCATGCCGTTGATGACGAGTTCATGCGTCTGCTCGTCGCGGCGATAGGTGAAGGTCGGGTCCTCCTCGGCCATCTTCGCCAGGCTGGCGGCGATCTTCGCCTCGTCCTCGCGGGCCTTCGGCTCGACGGCCCGGGGGACCATCGGCGTCGGGAAGTTGATCGGCTTCAAGACGACGTGGGGCGCGCTGTGTTGGCCGCCGTTGGTCACGGTGTCCGAGATGTGCAGGTCTTCGAACTTCGCCACCGCGACGATGTCGCCGGCGATCGCCTCCCCCACCTCCTCATGCTGCTTGCCCTGCAGCACGTACAGGTGGCCCGGCTTGTTGGCCTTCCCGGTCCGCAGGTTCACCAGCGGGGTGTCCGGGGTCAGCTTGCCGGAGATGATCCGCATGAAGCTGAGCTTGCCCATGAACGGGTCGATCGCCGTCTTGAAGACCTGGGCGACCAGGTCGCCGTCTTCCTTCGGGTCGATCTCCACTTCCTCCTCGTCCTCGCCGTCGTGCGGGGTCGCGGCATCGGCCTCGACCGACCCCGGCTGCGCGGGGAAGCCGAAGCGGTGGATGTCGGCCGGGCTCAGGCCGCAGGTGGCCAGCAGGTCGAGCAGCTCCTTGATCCCGATGTCGTTCTTGCTGCAAAGGCAGACGATCGGCACGATGTGCCCGCGGAGGATGCCGTCGTGGGCCGCCTTGCGCAGCTCGTCGATCGCGATCGACTCCCCTTCGAGGTACCGGTTCGTCAGCTCCTCGTCCTCGTCGACGATCTGCTCGATGACGATCCGGGCGGCCTCGTCCGGCGACATCGGGCACCCGTCCGGCACCTCGGCCGGCGGGTTGAGCACGTCCACCACCCCCTTGAAGTCGGCCCCGACGCCGATCGGCACGTTGAACGGCACGCACTCGGGCCCGAACGTCTCGCGGATCGACTCCAGGTCTCGGATGTAATCGACGTTGTCGGCGTCCATCTTCGTCAGGGCGATGAACCGACCGCGGCCGAGCCGGCCCGACTCCAAAAACAACCGCCGCGTGTTGACCTCGATCCCCACCGGGGCCGACACCGTAATCAACACATTTTCGACCGCCGAGATCGCCCCCAGGGCGCTGCCGATGAAGTCGGGATAGCCGGGGGAGTCGATCAGGTGGATCTGCTTGCCGTCCCACTCCAGGTGGATCAGGTGGCTATCGATCGAGAAGTGTCGGCGCTTTTCTTCATCGTCGACGTCGAGCAGGCTTGTCCCCTCGTCGACCGACCCGCGCCGGGGGGCCAGTCCAGCCGCGAAAAGCAGGGCGTCGGCGAGGCTGGTCTTGGCCGACGCCCCGTGTCCCGCCAGGGCGATATTGCGGATGTCTTCGATGTGATACGAGCCCGATGCCATGGCTGTCCCCCCCTTCTGGGGTGGGTCGCGTTCGAGAATACGACCCGCCGGATAGGAAAAGCAGAATTCCCGGCGAACGCCTTCGGCCCGAATCGCGGGAGATCCCCGAGCAACCCGAGGTCCCCGCTACCAGGGTGTTACGTGCGGTCGCCGGCCCGTTCCCGGGCTTCGGAAAGCCGGAAACGACCGTCGTACAGGGCCCGCCCGACGATCACGCCCGCCACGGGCAGGGTCGCCAGGCGTCCCAGGTCGTCCAGGGTGCTCACGCCCCCGGAGGCAATCACCGGCGTCTCCAGGCGATCGGCCAACGCCCCGGTGGCCTCGATGTTCGGCCCTTCGAGCATGCCGTCGCGGGCGATGTCGGTGTAGATGATCGCGGCCAGGGGGAGCGCGTCGAAGCCTTCGGCCAGGCCCGTCGCCTCCACCGAGGAGACGTCGAGCCAGCCGGCGGTCGCCACCCGGCCGTCCTTGGCGTCGAGGCCGAGGATCAGGCGGCCGGGATACCGTTCGGCCATCGTC
Organism: Tautonia sp. JC769; assembly: GCF_040717455.1. Lineage (NCBI taxonomy): Bacteria > Pseudomonadati > Planctomycetota > Planctomycetia > Isosphaerales > Isosphaeraceae > Tautonia > Tautonia sp. JC769. Next base: position 21,773 of record NZ_JBFEFH010000031.1, on the reverse strand, counting down.
GCGAACCAGGCCGGGTCCTTCAGGGCCTGCGTGCCGACGATCACCCGCTCCAACCCGGCGTCGAGCCAGGCCGCCAGGGTCGCCTCGTCCCGGACGCCGCCGCCCAACTGACACGGGACGTCGACGCGATCGAGGATCGCCCGGACGCTCTCCACGTTCGCCGGCCGGCCCAGCTTCGCGCCGTCGAGGTCGACCAGGTGCAGCCGGGTGGCCCCCTCGGCGACCCAGTGCTCGGCCATCGCCGCCGGATCTTCCCCGAAGACCGTCTCGCGGTCGTAATCTCCTTGCACGAGGCGGACGCAGCGGCCCCCTCTCAGGTCAATCGCGGGGATGACTTGCATCGGCGTTCCCGTTCCTTCGTCCGGCCTTCGGTCCGACCGGACCAGGCCTCTCGCTTCTATATCCCGCCCCGGACCTCTCCGCAAGGACCAAGGGCCTGCCCGGGATGTTTGCCTCGTTTCGATCGGCGCGGCGTGCCTTGCCCCGCGGGTGCGTCGCGGCTCCATCGCCGGACCCGCTCCGGGACGCTCCGTCGGAGGGGGTGGGCCCCGTCCGCCGATCGGGACGACCTCAACCCCTGGCGATCGCCTCCCGTCGACGGCCGTCGACGGCCGCCGGGCTCACAGCTCGGCGAAGTTCCTGTACATCGCCAGCCCGAGGGCCTGGCTCTTCTCCGGGTGGAACTGACAGGCCATCAGGTTGTCCTGCCAGATCATCGCCGTGAAGGGATCCGGATAATCGGCCTCGGCCGCCACGACCCCCGGGTCGTCGGGCACGACGTAGTACGAATGCACGAAGTAGACCGAGGGCTCCGCCGGCAATCCCTCCAGCAAGGGCGACGGCCGACGCACCCGCAAGGTGTTCCAGCCCATGTGCGGCACCTTCAGGCCCGGCCTCGGCTCGAACCGCACGACCTTGCCCGCCACCAGGCCCAGCCCGCGGTGGTGCCCGTCCTCGAAGCTCTCGTCGAGGAGCAGTTGCAAGCCGAGGCAGACGCCCAGGGCCGGCGCACCGGCCACGACCCGATCGCAAAAGGCGGCCCCCAGGCCGGTCCGGTTCAGCTCGGCCATGGCATCCTCGAAGGCGCCGACGCCCGGCAGGATCACCTTGTCGGCCTTGCCCACGAACTCCGGGTCGCTCGACACGACGGCCTCGTGCCCGACGGCCTCGATCGCCTTCTGAACGCTCCGCAGGTTGCCCATCCCGTAGTCGATAATCGCGATCATCCGCCGACGGTCCCGTCTTTCGTCTCGTCTCGTCTCGTCTCGTCTCAACCTCGTCCCGGCGTCCGCCACGGCCTCCACTCTACCAGCAGGGGCCCCTCGCTGTCTCGATCCGACCGGCGCCCGGGCCGGGCCGTCGGCGAATCACACCGCGAGTCACGATCACCGCGCCGGCCGGGCGATGCCAGGGGAGATCTCCGCCTCAGTACCGCCGGACGCGGGACGAACCCCCCACCGAGATCGGCGACCAGTTCGAGGGATTGTCCCGGGATCGGACGTCGAGGTTCGTCCGGCCGACCGAGACCGAGGGGCTCAGGTCGAAATACTGGACCGGCGGCGGCTCGATCTGCGGGCGGGTCTGCTGGTCGTAGGACGGCGAACGGCGGATGCCGTAGAACTCCTCGGCCGAGGGGCCCGGGGGGGGCGAGACGTCGATCGCCGCCGGGTTCGGGATCCGGGTGAACGGCGCCCGGGTCGGCGGCTGGGCGGCGGGTCGGGTCGTCCCCGAATCGGCTCGATTGTCGTCCGGGAAGGGACGAGCCACGTCGATCGACTCGTCCGACGACCCCCGCAGGCCCAGCTGGGTCCGGAAGCTGTCGAGCCGGCGTTCGAGGTCGCGGTTGTCGATCTCGGCCAGTTGCAGGTCGTTGTTCAGGCGCTTCGATTCCTGCTGGGCGACCTTCAATTCGTCTTTCAATTGCTGGTTCTGGAATTCGAGCCGGCTGAGCTGTTCCCGGATCGCCACCCGCCTCGGGTTCAAGGCGAACTTCGAGCCGCTGCCCCCCGAGCAGCCCAGCGCGGGGAGCGCGATCAAGGCGGCCAGCAGCCAGGCGACATTCAACCGTCGGTTTCGGATCGAGACGGTCATGAGTCCGGCGCCCTGGGGTCGGTGGTGGTCCGAGGCGGTCGTCCAGGAGGGACGGGCTTCGAGGCGGGCTCCCCCGACCATCCGACCCGATCCCGGCCAATCGCAATCCCGATCGATGATCGCGTCCTCGCGCGGGCTTTCGTCCCGGGCCTCAGCCGGGGAGGGCTGACCCTCCCCGCCGGCCGAATCCGCCCCGCTCGTCGCGTCAGCTCCGATCCGACCAGGACGACTGGTCGAACCCCTCGGGGGCCTTCGAGGCATAGTCCGAAGGGGGGAGCTCGTCATCGAACGTCACGCTGTCCTTCTCAAATTCGGCCGACTCCACCCCCGCCTTGAGCCGTCGGAGGGCATAGAGCACTCCCATCGCCAGCATCGTCAGCAGAGACCCTGCGACCGCGCTGAGCAGGATAACGATCCCCGTCGAACTGCTCAGCGAGCCCATCCCGAACGGGAACGAGACCTCGACCGGGGCGTTGTTGCTGACCACGAACCAGAGCAGGACGCCCAGCACGAAGGCAATGGCGATCACATGGCGATACAGCCAGAAATTGCGGATCAACGACGGCTTGCGACGCTTGTACGGCGAGGTCATGGCCGAGGGCTCCCCTGTTGAACGTCGTCCTCTGCGGAGACTGATCGGTCGTCCCCGTCCCGGATCTTCGCCGCAGATCCGGTTCCCTTGCCCGGATTCCCCCGGATCGAAGGCCGGCGAGACCGCCCGATCCGTCACCCCCCGACGATCCGGCCGAGCAACGCCCCGAGCAGGAACCGCGCCACCTCGCCATAGACCTCGAACAGCTCGGCCAGCCAGTTCGGCCAGAGCCACCGCCAGCCGAGCATCAGGATCAAGGCCGCCAGGCTCAGATAGGGGCCGAATGGGATGGCCGAGGACCGCGGCGACCGGCCCGCCAGCCGATCCCCCAGGATCGTCACGAGCCGGATCACCCCGTGGACCAGGCCGAGGATCGCCCCCAGGAACAGGACCAAGGGCGTGACGTGCCAGCCGAGGAAGCTGCCGATCATCGCCACCAGCGTCACGTCCCCCAGCCCCATCGCCTCCTTCCGGAAGAGGACCCAGCCCAGCACCCGGACGGCGTAGATCACCCCCGCCCCGACCACCAGGCCGAGCACCCCGACCCCCAGCCCTCCCCACGCGGTTTCGGCCGCGGCCGGTTCCGGGCGGATGTTCGGGAGCATTGTTCCGAAGGCCAGGCCGATGACCATGCCGGTCATCGTGACCGAGTCGGGGATGATCTCGTAGTCGTAGTCGATGAACGTCGCCACCACCAGCAACGTGGCCAGCGTGGCGTGGTACCCGACGCGGGCCAGGCGCTCCATCAATTCCGAGTCGCGCATGAACTCCGTGTCGACCATCAGCTCGAGCGCATAGATCCCGGCGAACAGGACCGCCACCAGCAGCTCGATGCCCAGGTAACGCCCGGAATAGGAAATCCCGCACGACCGGCACGTCCGTTTCAACCACAGGGCGCTGAGGATCGGCACGTTGTCCGTCGCCCGAATCCAGCCCAGGCAGGCCGGGCAGCACGACGGGGGCCAGATGACGCTCTTCTCCCAGGGCAATCGGTAAATGCAGACATTCGCGAAGCTGCCGACCAGCGCCCCGACGACGAACGTCAAGGGGAGCATGATCGCGTGGAACATCCAGATCACGGTGTGGGGTCCTGCGAGTCGTTCGGGGTGGAATGGTTCGAGATTTGCCGCGACCACAATGCCAGGACCGCCTCGGCCACCTGCTCGGCCGATCGCCCGTCCACCTCGATCCTCGCGTCGGCGACCGAGCGGTAATAATCCTCGCGTTGTCGGAGCAGCGTGGCCACCTCGTCCAGCAGCCCTGCCGTCGTCAATGCCGGGCGATCGGCCGGGTCGCTCCTCAGGCGATCGACCAGGGTTTCCGGCCTCGCCGACAGCCAGACGACGAACCCGAAGCGGCGCAGGGCGTCGCGGTTAGCCTCCCGCAAGACCGCCCCGCCCCCCGAGGCCAGCACCAGGCCCGACCTCGCGGTCAGGTCGGCCAGGGTGGCCTGCTCCAGGTCGCGGAAGGCGGCCTCCCCCTCCTCGGCGAAGACTCGGGCGATGGACCGGCCGATCCGGCGTTCCAGCGCCTCGTCGGCGTCCTCGAACGCCCAGCCGAGCCGAGCCGCGACCAACCGCCCGACGGTCGATTTCCCGGTCGCCCGGTAGCCGACCAGGGCGATTCCCGTCGGCCCGATCCGCACATCCGCCTCTCCAGCCATCCCCATTGCCTCGACCTGACGCGATCTCGCGACGCAGCGACCGAGATGAGTCTACACCGAAGCCCCGCCCGTTGCGATCCGATCAACCCCGATCCCCGGACAGGTTCCCACGCCCCCCCCCGCCGATTCCGGCCCGCACGCGCGCCAGGCCCCTGGATGTGACCTATGAAACGTTATGGGACCTCCGGATTCGACACCCCTCCTCGATGGGGAGGGTCGTCGCTGCCGAGCGTCGTCATCCGGCAACGATCCCCCCGGGAGCGGATCGGGATGCCCCGCGCCTCGGGCGGCTCGACGCACAGCGACCGGGGCCAGGGGTGGGTTCCTTCGACGATCGCCCACGACGCTCGATCGAGACGCCTCGCCGTCCCCGAGTCCCCCAGGGAAAAAACGCCGGCGGTTCCCCAGCCGCGAGGAATCTTGCGTGAGCGGAACGCATCTCCCCGAGAACCCCCCAGGACCCGAGCCGACGACCCCCGGGGGCAGGCCCTCCCGCCGAGGTCGCTGGGTCGATCGCTTCCAGGCCCCCCGCGATGCCGGCCTGGCCTGCCGGTCGGCCCTCTTCCTCTCCGGCCTCTCGCCGATCGGGCAAGGGCTCGTCGCGGGGCTCTGCTTCCTGGTGATCTCCATCGCCTGCGCCTGGACCTGCTACGCCACGGCTCGCGACGCGTTCCAGCTCGCGATCGACGCGAATCTGATGTCGGTCGCCCGGGTCGCGACCCTGCACGTCGACCCCCGGCGTCACGCCCGCCTGGTCGATCCCGAGCAGCACAACAGCCCCGAGTATCTCGCCCTGGTCGAGCCGCTCCGGGCGATCGTCGCCGAGGCCCGGGACATCCGCTACATCTACACCATGCGCCCCTCCCCCGAGGGATTCCGCTTCGTGCTCGACACGGGCGACCCCCTGCTGCTCGACGACAACGGCCTCCCGGATCAGGCCACCCTGGGCACGCTCTACCCCGAGGCCCCGCCCGACCTGCTCCAGCACATCCAGGCGTACGACTCCTATCTCAGTCCCGTGCCGACGACCGACCCCTGGGGCACCTTCATCACCGTCTGGGTCCCGATCCGGGACCGAGGGCGCCTCGAATCGGTCCTCGGCGTGGACATGGACATCCGGGAATATCGCGCCCAGTCGGCCGCCATCTGGAGGGCCCAGTTGATCGCCTGCGTGATGGCCGCCCTGGCCAGCGTCCTGATCGGCATATGGGTGTCCCTCTACGTGAAGACAAAGCGGGCCTACGTCGACCAGCTGGCCCAGAGCGAGAATCGCTACGCCCTTGCCGTCGACGGCTCGAACGAGGGGATCTGGGACTGGGACCTCCGCACCGACACGATCTACATCTCGGAACAACTCCTCTGGATGATCGGCGAGGAACGGGATCAGTCCGTCTGGAACTCGGTCCGCGACCGATTCCGCCAGGGGATCCATCCAGACGACCTCGACCGCGTCCTGAAGGCGACCGACGACCACCTCAACCGCCAGGTCCCCTACGACGTCGAGTTCCGCCTCCGGACCGCCTCCGGCGCCTACCGATGGTTCCGATCGCGCGGCCAGGCCGTCTGGGACGAACACGGCGCCCCCATCCGCTTCGCCGGGTCGATCGGAGATGTTCATGATCGGGTCCGATTGCAACGCCAGCTCCGACGGGCCGCCCGGCGCGACCGGCTCACCGGGCTCCCGAATCGCGCCGCCCTGCTCGCCCTGGTGAGCAAGGTCATTCAGGCCCACCGCGACCGGCCCGACCTCCACTACGCCCTGCTCTTCCTCGACTTCGACCGCTTCAAGGTCGTCAACGACAGCCTCGGGCACGAGGCCGGCGATGCCCTGCTCCGGGCCATCGCCGCCCGGCTCCGAGAGAACCTCCGAGAGACCGACGGCGTGCTCCGGGCCTCCTGCTCCTCCGGAACCGCGGCCCGGATCGGGGGGGATGAGTTCGTGGTCCTGCTCGAAGGGCTCCAGCACCCCGACGACGCGACGCTCGTGGCCCGTCGGCTGCTCAAGGCGCTGGCCAAGCCGTACACGATCAAGTCGTACCGCGTCGTCTCGACCGCCAGCATCGGGATCGTGCTGGGCGACGAGCAATACCGGGCGGCCGAGGACCTGCTCCGGGACGCCGACACCGCCATGTACGAGGCCAAGACCTCCTGCCGGGGCAGCCTCGCCATCTTCGACGAGACCATGCGCCGCCGCGTCCGGCGCCGGATGCAACTGGAGCAGGGGCTCCGCGAGGCGATCCCCGCCGACCAGCTCGACCTGGTCTACCAGCCGATCGTCTGCCTGCAGACCGGCCGCATCCTCAGCTTCGAGGTCCTCTCCCGCTGGGAGCACCCCGAGCTCGGCACGATCTCGCCCGGGGAATTCATCCCCATGGCCGAGGAATGCGGCCTGATCATCGCCCTGGGCGAGCGCGTGATCGAGCGATCCTTCCGGCAGGTCGCCCGCTGGCGGCTCGAGAATCCCGACCTGTCCATCCCCGGCCTCAGCGTGAACCTGGCCCGCCAGCACCTGCTCGTGCCCGACCTCGTCTGCCGTCTGCTGAGCACGACCAAGGCCGCCGGGCTCGTCCCCTCCGACATCCACATCGAGATCACCGAAGGGGCCGTCATGCACGACCTGGTGTCCGCCCGAGCCACCCTGAACGAACTGCGGGCCGCCGGCTTCTCCCTGGCCATCGACGACTTCGGCACCGGCTATTCCTCGCTCGCCTGCCTCCACGAATTCCCGTTCGACCTGCTCAAGATCGACCAGTCGTTCATCCGGGGTCTCGGCATCTCGGCCCGGCAGACCGCCATCGTCCGCACCATCACCTCCATGGCCGACATCCTCGGCATCCGGGTCGTCGCCGAGGGGATCGAGACGGCCGACCAGCTCGCCATGCTCCGGCGGTTCGGCTGCGACTGCGGCCAGGGCTACTACTTCGCCCGGCCCGTCCCCGCCGACACCCTCACCCTGCGCGACTGGCTCTCGATCGACCTGACCGAGCCCTCGCAGACCATCCCTTGCTGACGAAAGGTCGAAATCCCTTCGGGTCGATTCGGGTTACGCCCGCCCACCCCCTGACCGCTCAGAACCCCTCCTCCATCCGCTGCAGCTCGACCATGTCGCGGTACAGGCCGCTCGACTCCATCAGCTCGGCGTGACTGCCCGACTCGACCACCTCCCCGCCGTCGAGCACCAGGATCCGGTCCGCGTCCCGGATCGTGCTCAGGCGGTGCGCGATCACGAACGAGGTCCGGTCGCGCATCAGGTCGGCCAGCGCCCCCTGGATCAGGCGCTCGCTCTCCGAGTCGAGATTGCTCGTCGCCTCATCCAGGATGAAGATCACCGGGTCGGCCAGGATCGCCCGGGCGATCGCCAGCCGCTGCCGCTGCCCCCCGCTGAGCCGCACCCCCCGCTCGCCGATCAAGGTGTCGTAGCCGTCCGGCAATGCCTCGATGAACGCCGCCGCGTTGGCCGCCTCGGCCGCCTCCTCGATGGCCCGCCGCGAGGCGCGGCGGTCGGCATAGGCGATGTTCTCCCCCACCGTGCCGTCGAACAGGAAGACGTCCTGCTCCACGATCCCGAGCAGCCGCCGGTAGCGTTGCAGGTCGATGTCGCGCAGGTCGATCCCGTCGAGCCGGACCGCGCCGCCGGTCGGGTCGTAGAACCGCGCGACCAGGTTGCAGAGCGTCGTCTTGCCCGCCCCGCTCCGGCCGACCAGCGCGATCGTCTCGCCCGGCTCGACCTCCAGGTCGATCCCCCGGATCACCTCCTCCTCGTGCCCCGGATAGCGGAACCGGAGCCGATCGAGCGTGATCCGACCGCCCACCTCCCCCTTCCGCACGGCGATCGCGCCGGGACGGCTCTGCAACTCGGCCGGCTCGGCCAGCAGGTCGAGCACCCGGTCGAAGCCCGAGAGGTTGTTCTGCAACGACGTCATGTTCGACGCCAGGACCGCAATCGGCTCCAGCAACATGGCCAGGTACACCAGGAACATCATCAGATCCCCCGGCGACAGCTCCCCCTGCAACACCTGCCAACCGCCGTAAAGCAGCAAGACCCCCGAGGCCGTCGGCATCAACAGGTCCCAGAACAGGTCGAACGCCCTCGCCCGGTACCAGCCGAGCATCTCCAGCCGCGTCAGGAAGTGACTCTCGCGGACGAACCGCGTGGCCTCGGTCTTCTGCCTGCCGAACGCCCGGACGACGCGAATCCCGCCGAACGTCTCGGCGCTCTTGGCGTCGATCTCCTGCCGCTGCCGCCGCGATCGCCGATGGATCGGCCGCAAGACCCGGTTCCAGAGCCGGTCGGCCCAGTACGCCACCGGGATCAGGAACGCCGCCCCCAGCAGGAACCGCCAGTCGATCCAGGCCAGGATCACCAGCCCCCCGATGAGCTGCGTCACCGCCCGCCAGGGGTTGTACACCATGTTGAAGACCATCTCGCCCGGCGCCCCGGCGTCCTCGCGCAAGAGGCTCGACAATCCTCCCGACTTGAGCTGATAGATCCGGTGCAAAGGGAGCTTCGACGCATGCTCGAACACCCGGCGGCGCACCTTCACCTGGATCTGCTTGGTCAACACCGTCGCCCGCCACCGCCCCCAGAGCCCCAGCAATGCCCCGACGATCGACACCGCGAACACGACGACCACCACCGCCGTCAGCATCCCGAGGCTGCTCGACGGCAACGGCAGCCAGCCCGGCACCCGATCCGGCAACGGCCGATCGAGCAGGACGTAGTCGATCACCACCTTCGTCGCCGCCGGCGGGATCAGCCTCAGGCTCGTGCTGATCGTCAACGTCGCCAGCGTCAGGGCCAGCATCGCCCGATGCCCCCTCATCAGGGCATACAGGGCCCGATACAGCTCGAAGATCGACCGATTCCGCGTCTTCGGCAACTCCGGCCCCGGCGCCGCCGAGTTCGACCCCGCCGCCCCCGGCTTCGCCGCGACCTCCTCCAGCCTCGACCGACTTGAAACCCGATACCCCTCGCTCAAGATGCTGCTCCTTGTTCGGTCCCGGCCCCCGCACTCGTCGTTCGCAGTGTGTCTGCCGTTCATCATAGGCAAAACCGATCCACCACGACCAAAAACGGCACGCCCATCAGACGGTTCCCGGCCCGCGTTCCCAGGGCGATTCTCCCGGTCCCGGCCATTTTCGACCAACTGCCATTGCTCTCGGACACCGCCTCGCGTAAACTCTCTCACTTCGTAGCGTAAAGATTTCGAGTTACGGCCTCTCACATTATTCGGCCGGTGCCTTGCGGGGCGTGTGATGGCGATCACCAAAGAGAAGAAGCAGGAGATCATCGACGCGTTCAGGCGCGAGGAACATGATACGGGATCGCCCGAAGTGCAAATTGCGCTGCTGACGGCCCGCATCAACGATCTGACCGACCACTTCAGGACCCACAAGAAGGACCACGCCAGCCGCCGAGGGCTGCTGATGCTGGTCTCCAAGCGATCGAGCCTGTTGAAGTATCTCCGACAGACCGACCGCAAGAGCTACCTCGAAGTGATCGGCCGGCTCGGCCTCCGCAAGTAACCGTCCGTCGGTGACCCACTCGTTCGGTTGGGGCGTTGCCGAAGCTCGGTGCGCCCTGATCGTGTTTGATTGAGCAAGAGTCCCGCGGGCCGCTCCGGCGCGTCCCGGTTCTCTTGGGTTTTCGTTTGGGTCAACCGGCCCTCCCGTGTTTTTCTCCCCTCCCGGCCTTTTCCCGAGGTCGGTACGCCATCGCCCAAGCACCCGGCACATTACTGCCGAGTCGAGGTAAGGGTGGGCATGTCCACGTCTGGTTCTTCCGCTCCCGTGAATCCCGTCAAGAAGCTTGTCGTCGTCGAACGCACCATCGGCGGCAAGACCATTTCCATCGAGACCGGCCGCCTTGCCAAGCAAGCCACCGGTGCCGTGGTGGTCCGCCTCGGCGACACCATGACCCTCGTCGCCACCGTCGTCGCCCCCGGTCGCGAGGGGCTCGACTTCTTCCCGATGATGGTCGACTACCGCGAGAAGGTCTACGCCGCCGGCAAGTTCCCCGGCGGCTTCATCAAGCGCGAAGGTCGCCCGACGACCAAGGAAATCCTCACCTCGCGCCTCACCGACCGCCCCATCCGGCCGCTCTTCCCGGGCGACTACCGCATGGAGGTCCAGATCCAGGCCAGCCCCATCTCGGCCGACCGGATCAACGACCCCGACATCCTCACCCTCATCGGCGCGTCGAGCACCCTCTGCATCTGCCCCGACGTCCCGTTCCTCGGCCCGCTCGGCACCATCCGGCTCGGCCGGATCGACGGCCAGCTCGTCCCCTTCCCGACCGCCGAGGAGATGACCCGCAGCGACCTCGACCTGATCGTCGCCAGCACCCGCGAGAAGGTCACCATGATCGAGGGCTTCGGCAAGGAATTGCCCGAGCCCGAGATGCTCGAGGCCATCCTCGAGGCCCACAAGCTCAACCAGGAGCTGATCGACCTGCAGCTCGAGCTGCGCGAGAAGCTCGGCATGCCCCCGATGGAGCACCCCGAGCCGCAGCCCGACCCCCTCGTCGAGGACCTGCACCGCCGCTACTCGGCCGACCTCCGCGAGGCCCGGCTCATCAAGCTCAAGCAGGAGCGCAATAACGCCGTCAAGGCCCTGCAGGAACGGGTCGTCGCCGAGATGTGCCCCGAGGCCCCCGAGGGCCAGGAGCCGACCGGCCCGACCCCCCTCGAGGTCAAATCCGCCTTCTACTCCCTCCAGGAACGGGTCGCCCGCGAGATGATCCTCGACGGCTACCGCTCCGACGGCCGGGGACCGAAGGACCTCCGCTACATCGGCTGCGAGGTCAGCGTCCTGCCCTGTGCCCACGGCTCCGCCATCTTCCAGCGCGGCGAGACCCAGGCGCTGGTCACCACCGTCCTCGGCACCGGGGCCGACGAGCAGCGCGTCGACGGCATCATGGAGGAGTACTCCAAGAAGTTCTACCTCGACTACAACATGCCCCACTTCGCCGTCGGCGAGGTCCGGCCGATCCGGGGCCCCGGCCGCCGCGAGATCGGCCACGGCATGCTCGCCGAGCGTTCCGTCGCCCCCATCCTGCCCGACCCCCAGCGCTTCCCGTACACCATCCGGGTCGTCTCCGACATCCTCGAATCCAACGGCTCCAGCTCGATGGCTTCGGTCTGCGGCGCGACGCTCAGCCTGATGGACGCCGGCGTCCCCATCACCGACCCGGTCGGCGGCATCTCGATCGGCCTCGTCGAGGACCCGAAGTCCGGCCGCTACATCCTCCTGACCGACATCATCGGCGACGAGGACCACTTCGGCGACATGGACTTCAAGGTCGCCGGCACCCAGCACGGCATCACCGGCATCCAGCTCGACGTCAAGAACGTCGGCCTCTCGGAGCAGATCATCCGAGACACCCTCGACCAGGCCCGCGAGGCCCGCGTCGAGATCCTCCGATCGATGCTCCGCGCCATCAAGCGGCCCCGCGACCAGATCTCGATGAACGCCCCCCGGCTCATCCAGATCCAGATCGACCCGCAGAAGATCGGCATGCTCATCGGCCCCGGCGGCAAGACGATCCGGCGGCTCCAGGAGGAGACCGGCACGAAGATCGACATCGAGGACACCGGCATCGTCACCATCGCCAGCGCCTCGGCCGCCGGCGCCGAGGAATGCCGCGACCGCATCGAGGGGATGACCGCAGGCGTCCAGCTCGGCAAGATCTACGAGGGCCGCGTCATGTCCGTCAAGGACTTCGGCGCCTTCGTCGAGCTCCTGCCCGGCCAGGACGGCATGGTGCACATCTCCGAGTTGACCGACGGCTACATCAACAGCGTGGCCGACGTCTGCCGGGTCGGCGACACCATGCTCGTGAAGGTCATCGCCATCGACGAGCAGGACCGCGTCAAGCTCTCCCGCCGCCAGGCCCTGGCCGAGCGCGGGATCGAAGACGATGTCGAGTCGAAGCCCCGCCCCGCCGGCGGCGAGGGCGACCGCGGCCCCCGGGGCGGCGGCGGCGGCGGCGGCGACCGCGGGCCCGGCGGCCCCCGAGGCGGCGGCGACCGCGATCGCGGGCCCGGCCCCCGAGGCCCCGGCGGCCCTCCCCCTCGCGACCGCGATCGCCGATAATCCGGCGCCTCGTCGATCGCCCTCGATGCCCTCTTCGCGTGCCCCGGCCCGAGACGCTCGGTCGCCGGGCACCGTTCGAACTCCTTCGGGACAGGCGGCTTCCCCGCGACGCTCGATCGATCGGCCCGGTCACCGCACCGGGCCGTTCGCATCCGCCCCGCGGCGAACCGTCGGACCCCGTCGGAGCCGTTTCGAACGCGACCGGAACGGTACGGACCGACCCCCGCCCCCCGATCGCTCCGAGGGGAGCCCGCCCATGGCACGATCCCCCGCCGCTCCCGCCTCCCACGCGCCGGAGCCCCCCCTTGCCGAGACGCTCGCCACCGATCCCGAGCCGGCCGCCCCCCTGCCCCCCGAGCTGGCCCGCCGCCTTCGCGATCAGTACGCCGAGATCGCCCAGGTCGCCGGCGGCCTGGCGCACGAGATCCGCAACCCGCTCTCGACCATGCGCCTGACCCTCGACCTCCTGGCCGAGGATTTCCGGGACGCCCAGACCGACCGCGACCGCCGCGCCTTGCAGAAGATCGAGCGCGTCCGCAAGGAGTCGCACCGCCTCGAGAACCTGCTCGAGGACTTCCTCCGCGTCGTCCGACTCAGCGACCTCGACCTCGTCCCCGGCGACCTGAACGCCGTCCTCGAAGACGTCCGAGACTTCTGCGAGCCGCAGTCGCTCGCCCAGGGCATCGTCACCCGGTTGCAGACCGACCCCGACCTGCCCCCCGTCGCGCTGCACGGCGACTCGTTCAAGCAGGCCCTCCTGAACCTGATCCGCAACGCCCAGCTCGCCATGCCCGAAGGAGGCGAATTGATCCTCCGGACCCGCCGCGATCCCAGGAACGACGTCGTGATCGACGTCATCGACACCGGCTGCGGCATCCCCCCCGACGCGCTGCCCCGCGTCTTCGACCCCTTCTACTCGACCCGCCCGCGCGGCTCGGGCCTCGGGCTCCCCATGACCCGCCGCATCATCGAGGCCCACGGCGGCACCATCGACCTCGACTCCGAGCCCGGCAAGGGGACCCGATTCCTGATCCGGTTGCCCGCGTCCGATCCGGGGCCGGGAGGCGATGCCTGATGGACCCCCAGATCCGCGTCCTCGTCGTCGACGACGACGAGCCCCACGCCCAGGCCGTCGCCGAGAGCCTCCAGCGCGTCGGGTACGATTGCACCGTCGCCGTCGGCGGCCGCGAGGCCCTGCGCCTCATCGAGGAGCAGCACTTCGACATCATCGTCACCGACCTCGTCATGGAGCCGGTCGGCGGCCTCGAGGTCCTCCGCAAGGCCAAGCAGGAACTCCCCGAGGCCGAGGTCGTCATCCTCACCGGCCACGGCACCATCCAGACCGCCGTCCGCGCCATGCAAGGCGGCGCGGCCACCTACCTGACCAAGCCGCTCGACATCGACGAGCTCCGAGACGTCGTCGACAAGGCCAGCAAGTCCCAGCGCCTCGCCCGCGAGAACCTCGAACTCCAGCGCCAGCTCCAGGAGCGTTTCGGCTTCGAGGGGGTCGTCGGCAACAGCCCCCAGATGAAGGCGATCATCGACAAGCTCCGCCAGATCGCCCCCACCACCGCCACCGTCCTCATCACCGGCGAGAGCGGCACCGGCAAGGAACTCGTCGCCAAGGCCATCCACAACAACAGCCCCCGCAAGAGCAAGCCGTTCGTCGCCCTCAACTGTGCGGCCTTGAGCGATTCGATCCTCGAATCCGAACTCTTCGGCCACATCAAGGGGGCCTTCACCGGCGCCGACCGCGAGCGCAAGGGGCTCATCGAGCACGCCAACGGCGGCACCCTCTTCCTCGACGAGGTGGGCGACATCCCCCCCTCCACCCAGGTCCGGTTGCTCCGGGTGATCGAGAACGGCGAGATCATGCGCATGGGCACCAACGAGCCGATCCACGTCAACGTCCGGCTCGTCACCGCCACCAACCGCGACCTGCCCGAGATGATCAAGGAGGGGAAGTTCCGCACCGACCTCTACCACCGGATCAAGGTCATCAGCATCAAGCTGCCCCCGCTCCGCGAGCGTCGCGAGGACATCCCGCTGCTGCTCGACCACTTCGTCCGCGAGAACGCCGCCCACTACGGCAAGCCCGTCCCCGGCATCCACGCCGACCTGCGCAAGGTCCTGATGTCCTACTCCTGGCCCGGCAACGTCCGCCAGTTGCGCAACGTCGTCGAGAGCCTCCTGGTGATCGACACCGACGGCGAGCTCGGCCTCGACGACCTGACCGATGAGGAATTGCTCGCCTCGGCCGGCGTCACCCCCCAGTCGGCCGGCGTCTCGCAACTGGTCGGCCAGCCGATGGAGTCGATCGAGGCCCACTACATCGCCGAGACCCTCCGCCTGACCGGCGGCAACCGCGAGGAAGCCTCCCGCATCCTCGGCATCGGCGAGCGCACTCTCTATCGCAAGCTCAAGGAATACGGCATCCACTGAGTGATCGCGCGAACGATCATCCGCGCCGCCATCCCTCGACGGCCCGATGAAACGACCGACGGCCGGGGCCCGATCGATCGGGCCCCGGCCGTCTCGCTCGCATCGCCCGGGACTGGCTCGGCCCGGGGGCTTCGCCTCACCCGTGCCGGCTCACTCGTCGGCCGGGGCCGAGTCGCCGAGCAGTTCCGCGATCAGGCCGCCGATGTCCTTGGCGTTCTGCTCGCCGCTGCCGACGCGGACCATCCGGACCTTCCCTTCCTGGTCGATCAAGACGACCTGGGGGATGCCGGACACCTGGTAGAATTCGGTCATCGCGTCGCCGTCCTGGATCGCGAAGCGGTGGGTCAGGTCGTACGACGCGGCGAACTTCTCCAGCATCGCCCTCTCCTGCTCGGGCGTGGTGCCGGGCTTCGGCACGGCGCGGCCCGACTCGTCGTCCCAGCCGAACTCGTAGTAGTTCGTCAGGCCGATGATCACCAGCCCCTTGTCGCCGTACTTCTCGTTCCACTCGATCAGGTGCGGGAAGGTGGCGATGCACGGGCCGCACCAGACGGCCCAGAAGTCGAGCAGGACGACCTTGCCCTTCAGGTCCGAGTCGCTCAGCGGCTCGCCGTTGACCCACGCCTCGACCGACAGCGGGGCCGCGTCCTTGCCGATCATCTGCTCGCGGGCCAGGTTGCTCTCGATCGCGCCGCCGAGCTGGTCGAGCACCTGCATGGTCTGGGCGTAGCCCTGCTTCTCGGTCGCCTCGGCCGCCAGCTCGGTCAGGAAGGCGCGGGCCTGGGTCAGTTGCTCGTTGGCCTCGGCCGGGGCGCTGTAGGCCTTGGAGCTCAGCTCCATCACCAGCTTCTCGCGGTACTGGTTCAGCGTCTCGGCGTCGTTCACGTCGGCGCGGAGCTTCTCCTGCAGGTCGGCCAGCGTCGTCCGAGACAGCTCGATCCGCTGCTCCAGGAGCGGCACGACCTGCTTGGCGCGATCGACCAGTTGCTTGGCGTCGTCGGCCTCGGGCTTCAACGACTCGACCACCCCTTTCAGCTCGCCCAGGGCCTTCTCGGCCGCCTCGGCGTCGTTCTCCATCTGCGTCAGGATGTCGCCGATGGCCGCCGTCATGTACTCATTAATCAGGTCGGCCGTCGGGTTGGCCTTCACCGCCTCGGCCTTCTGCTTGACCTCGTCGTTGGCCAGGGCGGGCGAGGCGACCAGGAGGCCCAGGCTGAGGGCCGGCGCCAGGGCGATCGCGAGCAGTCGATGTCGCATACATTCTCCTTCAAGCAAGATTCGGACGTCGGGGAGGGAACACCACGGCTCGGGGGTTCGTGGCCCGTTGAGGCTCCGGGGCGGGTTTCCCCATCGCCCCCGGAGCCGGTCGCCGAGGGGCCCCGTCCGAACCGAGCATACGCTCATTATTAGAACGACTCGCCGTCGCCTTCCGCCAGCAGAATCTGGAACTCCCCCGACAATCATCTTGAACCGAGCCCCCTCCCCTGGCCATCCTGGGAGATCAAACCAGATCCAACACGGTTTTGATTCTCTTGGAGTGTCCCCTCGTGGTCGCAATGGTCTTCGGGATCGCCCTCGCGTTCGTGGAACCCCCCTCGGTCCCCTTCGTCGCCCACCGGGGAGAGTCGGCCGACGCGCCGGAGAACACCCTGGCCGCCTTCAACCTCGCCTGGCAACGCGGCGTCCCGGCCATCGAGCTCGACGTCCACCTCACCGCCGACGACCGCCTGGTCGTCATCCACGACGCCTCCACCAAACGCACCACCGGCGTCGACCTGCTCGTCAAGGACGCGACCCTCGACCAGCTCCGGTCGCTCGACGCCGGCTCCTGGAAGGGGGAGCAATGGGCCGGCGAGCCCCTGCCGACGCTCGACGAGGCCCTCGCCACCGTCCCCGAAGGGGGCCTCTGCCTGATCGAGGTCAAGGTCGGCCCCGAGGCCGTCCCCGCCCTGGTCCGCGCCGTCGAGGACTCGGGCAAGTCCCGCGACCAGCTCGCCGTCATCAGCTTCAACGCCGAGACCCTGGCCGAGGCCAAGCGACGGCTCCCCGAGCTGCCCATGTACTTCCTCTCCGGCTTCCGCCGCGACGAGCAAGACGGCACCTGGACCCCCGCCCCCCGGCAGCTCATCGACCGGGCGCTCGCTATCAAGGCCGACGGCCTCGACCTCGCCCACCGAGGGCCCATCGACGCCGCCTTCATCCGGCTCGTCCGGGACGCCGGCCTCTCCGTCCACGTCTGGACCGTCGACGACCCCGACGACGCCCGACGCTTCGTCGACCTCGGCGTCGACTCCATCACCACCAACCGCGCCGCCTGGCTCCGAGACCGCCTCGCGGCCCCCGACAACCCCCGTTGAGCGACCCCGACCGTCGCTCGCCTCGCATCGGATTGCCCGACCGACGCCCGACGCCCCCCCCCAACCGACCCTTCGCCCCCGACCGCGACCCGAAACCGGCCGAGGGGCGTCTTTGCCCCGCGCCGGGCACCCTGGGCAACGAACAGTCCCGCGTCCGACGCTGATTTGTCGATGATGATCAGATCACGATCCGGGGAACGCCTCGATGTTCCGGAGGCGGCCCGGCGGAGGGCTCGCCCATGTCGACGGCCGACCGACCCGATGACGACTCCATGGCGCGCTGGAACGAGGCCGAAGCCCTTTTCGACTCGATCCGCGACCTCGAACCCGCCCGTCGCCTCGAACGACTCAGGCTCCTGAAGGACTCCGACCCCGTCCTCGTCGCCTGGGTCGAGGCCCTGCTCGAGGCCGATGCCCTGGCCAGAACCCTGGGCGACGCCCCCGTCGACGACCTGGAGCAGGAGACCCGCCTCCTCCCCGATCTGCCCGGCGACGGCTCCCTGGGCGCCGGCGATCAGGTCGGCCCCTACTTCATCCTCGGCATCATCGGCCACGGCGGCATGGGGTCGGTCTATCTCGCCGTCCGGGAATCGGAGCCGCTCCAGTTCGTCGCCCTCAAGCAGATCCGGCGCGGCGCGACCCCCGACCTCATCCGCCGCTTCCACGCCGAGCGGCAGCTGCTCGCCCACTTCAATCACCCCCACATCGTCCGGTTGCTCGAGACCGGCACGGACGAATCGGGCGCCCCCTACCTGGTGATGGAGTTCATCGACGGCCCGAACCTCGGCGCCTTGCCGCTGCGGTCCCCCCTGCCCCCCCGCCGGATCGCCTCCATCGTCCGCGATGTCGCCCTGGCCATCGACCACGCGCACGACCAGGGCATCGTCCATCGCGACCTGAAGCCCTCCAACATCCTCATCACCAAATCCGGGGTGCCCAGGGTCTCCGACTTCGGCCTCGCCCGGCCGATCATCCGCCAGGGGCAGGCCATCCACACCCACCCGCACGCCATCGTCGGCACCCCCTCCTTCTCCGCCCCCGAGCAGATCGGCGCCCGGCCCGGCCGCAACCTGCCGACGGTCGACATCTACAGCCTCGGCGCGATCCTCTACTTCCTCCTCGCCGGCCGGCCGCCGTACCAGGGCGGCTCCCACGTCGATCTGTGCATCAAGGTCCTCAACGAGGATCCCCGTCCGCCGCGTGCCTACCGCCCCCAGGCCCCTTACGACCTCGAGACCATCGCCCTGAAGGCCATGGCCCGCAATCCGTCCGATCGCTTCGCCACCGCCGGGGAGATGGCCGAGCAGCTCGGCCGATTCCTCGACGGCCGGCCCCTGACCATCCGCCGCCCCTCGCCCATCACCCGCCTGGGCCGCTGGGCCGCCCGGCACCGGGGCCAACTGGCCGCCGCCGGCGTCCTGGCCGTGGGCACCCTCGTCGCCTCCATCGACCTGCTGACGGTCGAGAACCGCCGACTCGTCGCCGATGCCCAGGCCAAGGAGTCCATGCGACTGGCCTGGAAGCTCATCGGCAACGCCGTCCTCGCCCCCGAGTACATCTCGAAGGCCGTCCCCCTCGGCGCCGACGCCACCCACAACTACATCCTCGCCACCCACGACCTCTTCGAGACCGCCCTGCGCGACATCCCCGGCGCCGGCCGGGACGTCGAACTCCGCTACCGCACCGCCCTCATCAATTTCACCCTCGCCGAATCGTTCCGGGGCCGCGGCCATCGCAGCCACAGGGCGCAAATCCTCCGGCACCTCGATCGCTCGGTCGCGCTGCTCGAATCCGTCCTCGAGGAGCGACCCGAGGACCCTTGGTATCGGTACAACCTCTTCCGAAGCCTCTCCCATCGCGGCCTTGCCCATGGCTCCTGGACCGACCGTCCGGACTTCGCCGCCTCCGAGGCCGACCACCTCCGGGCGCTCGAGGTCATCCAGGATCTGGCCGCCGATCGCCCCGAGAGCCCGACCGAGCCCGAGTGCCGCGACGCCATCGCCTACCAGCATTACCACCTTTCGTGGTGCTATGATCGACAACAACGGTGGGGGAAATCCAAGTGCCATGCGCTCGAGGCCCGCAAGATCGCGCGTGAACTCGTCTCGGAGGCCCCCGACAATCCCCTCTTCTATGGCAATCTCTATCGCGCCGAACTCGCACTGACGCTCGTCGCCCTGGTCGAGGGGCGGCCGGAAACGGCCGTCACGAGTGCCCAGGGGGCCCTCGATGCCGTCGCTCGGCTCATCGCGTCCGCTCCCGACCAGGCTCAGCACCAGTACGAACGCGCGGCCAGTCTGCACCACCTGGCCAGGGCCTATACCGACCTGGGACGGGCCCGCGAGGCATGTTCTGCCATGGACGAGTCGCAGGCCATCATGAGTCGGCTCGCCGCCGATTTCCCCCACTCCGCGGCGTTCGTCTCCGGTTACTACAGCTATTGGGCCGTTTGCGTGCGGATGCGCCACCGGCTGGGACTGACCGAGGAGGCGTTGCTCGCCGAGCGTGCCCTCCTCGCCGAGCTGGACACCGCCCTCGCCGACGACCGCCCCATCGCCGCCGCGGATCTCCGGGACATCCGAGGCCAGTTCCCCATCTCGGTCACGGCCTCCTCCCCCCCTTGATCGCTCGGCTCGCTCGGTCCCCTCGCTGCAAGCTCCGCCGCCGTCCCGAACCGCTCCATCCCGGCCCCCTCTCCCCGCCCGCGGGGAGAAGGGGCGGGGTGAGGGGTCCTCGCCGACGCGACGGCGCCCGACACTCCCCTCTCGCTCTCGGGTCTCGACGGGCGAGCATCTCCGGTAGCCAGTCAGCTTGCCCGATGGGCCCCTTCGCTCGGCTCTCCTCGGCCGATCAGGGGGCGACCGTCCCCAGCGTCAGCCAGCCCGGCCGGTCGGCATCCTGCGTCGCGTTGGCGAATCGAATCGGCCGGCCGTTCGGCAGCGGATTCGGCACCCGGAGCATCACCGTGACCGGGCCACTCCGACCGGGGTCGATCGCGATGGTCCCTGTCCACCGCCGCGCCGGATCTCCCGGGAGCAGGCCGATCAGCGAGCCCTCGCACGGCAGCGTCTCCAGGTCGCCATCGTCCCCCAGCAGCCCCAGTTGCGGGGTCCAATCGACATAAAAGGGGGCGACTCCCCGATTCTCGACCTCGATCGTCACCGACCGCTCCCCGTCCCGCACCGGCCCGATCTCGACCGCCGGCACGTGGAACGCATAGCCCATCCGCCTCACCTCCTCCTCGGCCCGGGCCTTCCTGGCCTCGGGAACATTCCGCCGAGACATGCCCGAATCCAGCAACCACGAGGCATGCGTCTGTTCCACGCACGTCCGGAAATCCTGGATGCGATCATCCCCAGGATCCTCGTCGAAGATCCTGCCCCACGCCTCCGGCCGGATCTCGCCGCCGATCGGCTCCGTCTCCCACTTCTCCCACGCCCCCGGCCCGGCCGCCTTCAACAACGGCACGAAGTACCAGAAGTCCTGCCGACGCCCCGTCTCCAGCGTGGCCCAGGCGAACGAGTCGTCGTGATACCCGAACCCCCGCCCCGCGTTCGAGGCCATCCGGTCGTGGTCGTCCCCGGCCGGATAACGCAACAACACCGGCGTGGTCGTGAATGATTCCTCGAAGGCGTCCAGCACCTCCTCCTGCACCGCCTTCGAGGCGAACAGCTCCCCCCTCGGGTACGTGTGCCATTCTCCCCAGTGCCCCAGCAGGCCCGCCGTCAGGAACCCGAGCCTCGGGTCGCCGTCGTACCGCTCTCCCATCGCCCTGATGAAGCCGCGCAGCGCCCTCCGCAGCCGCTCGTCCTCGTAATCCGGCGTCTCCACCTCCTTGCCGTCCGTGTCGGCCACCTCGTACCGATGCACGGTCAAACCGTCCCGGACGAGGAATCCCGGGATCACCCCCAGCCGGCCCGGATACTCCAGGAAGACCCGGAACACCGCCTGATTGCCCCGCCCCGCGATCGCGTCCAGCCTGCGTTCCAGCGGCTCCCAGTCGAACGAGTCGTACCCCGTCATCACCTCGCTCAATGCCACATAGTCGAACTCAAGCGAATGGGGGAAGCCCCTCCCCTGCCCCGCGTAGGGGACCAGGCCCTTCATCGGGTTGTCCACCGGCGCCGGGGCGGGCTCCAGCGCGATCCGAGTCGGCCCCTGCTGCCCCCCCACCCCCGCCGATACCTGGCCCAGCACCGCAATCAGGATCATCATGCTTTGAAACGTCATGGGTCCTCGTCCCCTTGATTCCTGGTGATCGATCGGTCCATCCGTCTCCGATCCGGTCGCGTCCGATCGCACCGTCCGTCGCATCCGCCCGGATCGCGACGTGCCCCGGATCGCCCCGGCGACGCCGTCCCACCGTGCTCCCTCGCCACCGCGATCGCGCCCCGAATCCCGCATCCGAGCGACATTCGGATCCCCAGCATACGAAATAAAGTGACTAAGCCCCCCCTCCCTCACGATGCTATTGATGAGCCGAGCATCTTGCCCTCGCTCGATCGCGGACGCCACACCCTTTTGTGAATCGGCA